>JAOUEG010000083.1 GCA_029858845.1 Chloroflexota bacterium
ACCCCGAAGCAGCTCGCCTCCGCGACGCTCACCCCGGTCAGCGGCACGGTCGTCGTGACGTCCAGGTGGGAGGGGCCACTGGATCCATCCAGCCTGCACAGGGAGGGCGTGAGCCGGTTCACCCGGTTCGTGTCGCCCGCCGGCACGGTCGGCCTCGATGACGTCGTCGTCGTGGAGTACCAGGTCGGCTTCCTCGCGCGCGATCTGACCGGAGCCTGCTGGCGGATCACGGACTTCGCCCCGTCGGGCCTCGCCCCGATCATCGACCTCCCCAGGTGGTGGGTCGAGGATGACGAGGATCTCGACCCCGCCGGATCGGTATCGCCGTGGAGCGTCTCCGGCCAGCGCGTCGACTTCTGCCTCTCGAGGGATTCGGACAAGCGATCCCTGCGCTATATGGCCCGGGTGGTCACGCCCGGCACGTACCGCTGGGAGCCGGCGATCATCCAGTCGCCAGTCGTCCAGGAATGGGGGATGGTGGTCCCGGCGACCACGATGAAGGTGGCGGCGGAGTAGAGGAGCCGTCGCCGCGGGCCAGGCCGTGCGCCGGGCCGTGCGCCAGGCCGTGCGGCGTCCGGCCTCAGGCGCCTTCGGCGCGGGACGGCGGTCACGACAGCGCGAGCAGGCCCAGCAACCGCTCCCCGGTTGACTGGCGCATGCCCGTGGGGGTCAGGCTGATCGTCACGTCGTCACGATCCGGCCAGTTGGGGTCGTACAGGCGGAGTGTGATCGGTGGCCTGGTGATGCCCGAGCCCAGGTCGTTCGCATCGGCCGGCCCCCCGACGCTCGCCGGACCGCCGTCCACCTCGTAGCCGAACGCCAGGACCTGGTGGTCGCGATCCAGCTGGAACGGGTTCCAACCGTGGTGGCGGACGAGCCCCACGACCGGTAGCCGACCCCGGTCGATCGCATCCCGGATCTTCGGCCACTCGATGTCCAGTGTCCGCAATGCAAGTGCTTTGGGCCGCATCGCTGCCGCTCGCCAGAACCGCAGCGGAACCCGCAGCCAGTCCAGCGACAGGACCTGGTGCCGGACGATGGCCCGGAACAGCGGGGAGCCGTTGGCCGGGGGGACGGTCTCGGGCGGGATGGACCGACCGGCCTCGAAACGTTCGCGCACGAAGAGGGTCATCCCGCCGCACAACCCGGCGCGGGCGTCCCCGATGCCGATGACGCGCGGGTCGAGCACGCCGAGGCGGATGGTGGGCCCGGGCTCCCATCGGTTGGCGAAATGCAGCCCATGCCTGCTGGGGAGGAAGCCGGGGACGGCGTTCGACTCGGTCATCAGGGGATCGATGCTACCCCCGGTCGCGCGGGTCGGCGGTCAGGACCGTCCGTCGCCCTCGGCGGTGCCGGGGCCGCGTCGGTAGACGCGCAGCTCGATGACGTCCGGGACGTGCCACTCCAGGGAGTACAGGACGTGCCGCCCGGTCGGATCGACGTCCACCTGCTGGAGGTGCTGCAGGAGCGTGCCTGGGGAGACTTCCAGGACCGTTGCGAGATCCGCGTCAGCGCTTGCGGGCGCTACCACGGCCTCCCCGTGGCTGACCGGGTGACCGCGGTCCGCGAGCAGGGCGTAGATCGATCCCTCGAGCGCCTCCCGATCGCGTTCCTCGTGCACGATGTCCGCGGGGATGTGGTCGATGGAGAATACGGCCGACCGATCGCCGGCGGTCCGAACCCGACGAAGCTCCACGACGGGCTGCCCCGGTGAGATGCCCAGCTGGTCCGCGACGGCTTCCGATGCCTTGACGGTCCGGACGCTGAGGATCCGCCGACCGGCCCGCACTCCGGTCGACTCGAGGTACGCGGTGTAGGAGAAGTTCCGATCGAGTGAGTTGCGCAGGAGTGGGCGAGCCGTCACGAACGTCCCGGAGCCCTGGCGCCGCGCGAGATAGCCCTCCTCGACAAGGCCGCGGACAGCCTCCCGGACCGTGGCTCGACTGACGGCGAACTCCCTCGCCAACTCGCCTTCGTTGGGCAGCCGAGTCCCGGGCTCGTACACCCCCGTGATCACCTCGCGCCGCAGACCATCTCGGACCATGTCGGCCAGAAGCGGCCTGGCGCCCGGTCGCGGGTAGGTCGTCACCCCTGGGCTCCGGCGCCACCACGGCGCTGACCACGCCGGTAGACGAGCCCGGCCAGGACGATCGCCATGATCGTGACGCCCAGCAGGACCGTCGCGATGGCGTTGACGGAAGGGTTGACCCCGCGCCGGATCGACGCGAACAGATAGATCGGTACGGTCTGGTCCTGGCCGCTCGTGAAGAAGGCGATGATGAAGTCATCGAAACTGAAGGTGAAGGCCAGCAGCGCCCCGGCCATGATCGCGGGCAGAAGCTGTGGGAAGGTCACCTGGACGAACGTGCGCCACGGCGTCGCGAACAGGTCCTCGGAGGCCTCGACGAGGTTGCGATCCATGCCGCGCATCCGGGTTCGCACCAGGACGTTCACGATCGCCATCGTGAACAGCGTGTGCGCCGCGACCACGCTCGCCGCGCCCAGCCCCAGGTGCGGCGCGTCAACGCCGGCCAGGTAGGCGAGCCATGGGTTCAACCAGTCGAATGCGGTCACCAGGAAGATGAGCGTCGCGATGCCGATCACGATGCCTGGAACGATGATCGCGACGTAGGTCAGGAGCTCCATGAGCCAGCGCAGGCGCGGCGACAGGCGGTCCATCGCCAGTGCGGAGGCCGTCCCCATGACGGTCGCCAGCACAGCTGTCGTGGTGGCGATGGTCAGGCTGTTGCGGAGCGCGTTCATGAGGAACCGATCGGACCACGCGATCGTGTACCACTGGGTGGAGAACCCGGTCAGCTCGGTCACGTGTCGGCCGGCGTTGAAGCTGTAGATGACGACGATGAGGATCGGCAGGAACAGGAAGCCGAATACGAGCCCCGTGTAGATCCAGGCCGTTCGCTCGCCGATGCGCTCCAACCGAGCCGCGCGACGCCCGGCGCGGATGTCGGTCCCGCCGGTCTCACTAGCGGGCAGTCCATCCCGGCGCGGTCCGCCGCTCGCGTGGGCAGGAGAGGCCATGTCGCTCACAGCAGGCTCGATTCGCGGCCTGCGCGCACGAGTCTGCGCGACAGCGCCAGGTAGCCGGCGACCAGCACCACCATGCCGATGACGAACAGTGTCGCCAGGGCGGATCCGAACGGCCAGTTGCGACTCTGCAGGAACAGGTCGGCGAGGGCATTGCCGAGGAAGTACGTCTTCCCCCCGCCCAGGAGGATCGGGATCAGGTACTCGCCCATGATCGGGATGAACACGAGGACGATGCCGGACAGGATCCCCGGAGCGGCCAGCGGAAGGACGATCTGGCGGATCGTCGCGACCGGCCCCGCCCCGAGGTCACGCGAGGCCTCCATGAACGACCGGTCGAGTCGCTCGAGGCTGACGAAGATGGGCAGGACCATCAGCGGCAGGTAGTTGTAGACGATGCCCAGCGAAACGGCGAATGGGGTGTTGAGCAACTGGACATCCTCGAACCCGACCCAGCCGAGGATGCGCGGTACGCCGTTCGCGCCGAGGAGCGTCATCCAGGCGTAGGTCCGGATGAGGAAGCTGGTCCAGAACGGGATGACGACGAGCGCCACGAGGACGAGTTTCCAGTTGCCTCGGACCTTGAGTGCGAGCGTGTAGGCGACCGGAAAGGCCACGAGCAGGCAGATGAAGGTGTTGAGCGCCGCCAGACCCAGGGTGTTGGTCAGCGGGGTGATGCGGGTCGTGAGGTTGGCGAACTGCTCCAGCGTCAGGGCGGGCTGGTAGCCCCCGTTGGGCGACCGTACGCCCACGGACATGATGGCGAGGACGATCAGCGGGGCGACGAGGAACCCGACGTACCACAGGGTCGCCGGAAGGACGAGCAGGGCGGCGCGGCTGCCCCGGCCGGGGCGGTCGTTCTGCGCCACCCTGCTCGTCCTGGGCATGGTCGTCAGGCGGAAGCCTTGATGCGCGCCCAGGCTTCGGCGCGCTCCGGGCTGTTGTACGTGGCGTTGACGGCGTACTCGAGGGCGACGAGTGAGTCGGCGCTCGGATAGATCACGGGATTGTTCTTGACCTCGTCGATGAGCAGGGCCGTGGCCTTGTCATTGGCGTGAGGGAAGAGACAGTACTCCGTCTCCGCGGCGGCCTGCTCGGGCTGGGTGATGTAGTCGATGAACGCGTATGCCGCGTCCCGGTGCGGCGCATCGGCAGCCACGGTGTAGCTGTCGATCCAGAGCTCTCCGCCGTCTTCCGCGACGACATACCGTGCGTCTTCGTTGTCACGGCCCACCTGGACGCCGTCACCGGTCCACGCGATGGACAGCCAGGTGTCCAGGGCCCGGAGGGGAGGCTGGACGTCGGAGGAGATGGCGAACAGCTTCGGCTTGAGCGCGGTCAGCATCGCCTCCACGGCGGCCATTTCGGTCGGATCGATCGTGTTCAGCGAGTAGCCCATGGCCACGGCGGCGGAACCGAACGAGCTGATCTGGTGATCGACGATCATGGCCTTGCCGTCGTAGGTCGTGCCGGCCGCGTCGAAGAACTGCTTCCAGGTCGTGACGGGCTCCGTCACCTTGGAGCTCCGGTAGGCGATGCCGGTCGTTCCCCAGTTCTTCGGGATCGAGACCGTGTTGCCCTTGTCGAACGCCTGATCCATGAATCGGGCGTTCCAGTCCGCTTTCACGAAGGACGGCAGCTTCCCGTAGTCAAGCTCCTCGATGAGGCCGTCCGCCACCCAGCCTTCGATGGCGTAGTTCGACGGCACCACGACGTCGATCCCGGAGTTGCCTGCCCGGATCTTCGCCTCCATCTCCTCGGTGGAGCCGTACACGCCGACATTGATCGCGACGCCGGTCAGCGACGTGAAGGCGTCGAGCACCTCTTGACTATGGTAGTTGGGCCAGGTGGCGAGGTTGAGCGTGTCGCCGAGGTTGCCGGTCGCGCCGCCGGAGGACGGGGCCGCCGATGGGGCGTTGCTCGCACCGGATGAGGGGGCGCATGCTGCCAGGGCCAGCGCCCCGATCCCGGCGCCGGTGCCGGCGAGGAAGGTTCGCCGGGACATCCGCCGCTCGATCGCGAGGCGGGTGATCTCGGCGGGGTCTCGCCGCCGAGCTGGGTCACGTCCGTTCGTCATCGTTCCTCCTCATGGAGTCGGGCAGTCGCCCGGCTTCGGTCCGTACTGGGGTGCCCCCCAGGGCTGTTCAGCCGCCGTCGACCACCACCTCCTTCCCGGATGCGGCCCGGGTGAGTTCGAGCGCGCAGTTCACCTGTTCGCGGACCGAAGGCCCAGCCGGTAGGCGCGCCTCGAAGATCGCGCCGCCGATCGTGTAGGCCCAGGCGCCAGATGCCGCAAGGGCGTTGATCCGCTCCGCGGAGTCGACGCTTCCCGCGGCGATGACCGGGCCGGACGATGCGTCCACCACGGAGCGGACGAGCGATGGAACGTCGCCATCCCAGCGGTAGGCAAGCAGGTCCAGGCCATGCACCCCATCACGCCGGGTGAGCTCTCTCGCGCTGGCGGCGATCTCTGCGATGGTTCCTTGGAGGACGCTCGGGTGGCCGACGACGGTGCCGGGGAAGGGACAGTAGCGCGGACGTCCGGGTGCGCCGGGCGGCCCAACCCGGTCCAGGATCGACAGGGCCTCGTCCGGGTGCGTCCCGCCGAGGAGCCAGTCCACACCGATCTCGAGCGACGCCTCGACCGATCGGATCTCGTCTTCCGCCCGCTCGGAAACGACCTCGAGGAAGACCTCCCGGCCATCCGCCCGCATCGCCGACGCGAGCTCTCGCAGGCGTGTGGTCGGCAGGCCGATGTCCTTGAAACCGACGTACCGGAGCTCGGTGTCCCGGATGTCTGCGTAGACTTCCATCGCGTTCGCCACGGTCTGGTCGTTCCGCGTCAGCATGAAGATGAAATCGAACACGGGATCCTCCATCGCTCAGGCATTCCCCGTCGGTCGGGAAACCATCGGGAGCACTTCGCCGACACCCTCCAGGACGTAGTCCGGGATCACGCTGGCGCCGTCGAGCGCCTCCAGGCGGGTCGCGCCGCTCAGCACGAGTGCGGACGCCATCCCGGCCGCCTGGGCCATCCGAACGTCGGTCGACAGGCGGTCGCCGACCAGGATGGTGTCGTCCGCCGCGAGAGCGAGACGATCAAGCAGCGCCCCGGCCATATGCGCGGACGGCTTGCCGACGATCGCCTCCGCGGTGACCCCGGTCGAGACCTCGATCGCGGCGAGCATCGCGGCACAGTCCGGAAGATCGCCGTCCGGCGTCGGGCAGTATGGGTCGGGGTTGGTGGCGACGAGGCGCGCCCCGGCGCGAACGGCACGGAACGCGGCGACGAGCTTCGCGTAATCGAACCCGCGGTCCCACGACACGACGACGACGTCGACGCCGGCGCCGGAAGGATCGGCGTCCCGCACCGTGAGGACGGTGAAGCCGTCCTCACGCAGGGTCTGCTCGACCAGGGGTTCGCTGATCGTCAGGATCCGCGCACCGGCGGCGTGCCGGTGTAGATAGCGGCGAAGGGCGTCCGTCGATGAGACGATCTCCTCCGCCGTCGCAGGGATCCCGAGGCTGGTCAGCTTGGCGGCATAGGCCCCGTTCGTTTCGAGCGGCTTGTTGGTGAGGAACACCACCCGGGCGTCCCCGGCGCGGATCGCGGCGACCGTTTCTGCCGCTCCGGGGAGCAGGTGCTCGCCCAGGTAGAGCGTGCCGTCCAGGTCGAAGACGTATCCGCTGAACCGGCGCGTCGGTCGGCGGAGCTGCCGGTTCGCCCGGCCCGTCGCGCTCATCCGCCGCGCCCCAGGACCCCGGACCGATCCAGCAGGCGGTCCACGGCATCGTCGGACCAGTCACCGGCGAAGAATCGCAGGTCCGCGACCGTGAACCGGTTGCGCATCAACGGGAGGGTATGCAGGGCCCAGCGGACGACATCCCCCGGAGCGGGTGGCTCAAGGTCCCCGATCTGCGCCGCCGCACCGGCATTCGTCAGGGCGGTGGACAGGGTCGCCGGCGCGGCCACGAGGTCGCGGAGCACGGTTCGGTGTTGTTCCCATTCGGCCGCGAACAGGCCGATGGCCCCTCGACTCGCGTGCCAGCTGTCCAGCTTGCGGCGCACGTCCGCCCAGCATTCATCAGCCATCCGGCCGCTTGGGTCGATCGGATCGAACGAGGCGCGAATGCGTCGCTCGACCGTTTCGTGGCCAGGGAATGCGTCGTCATGGAGGAGTCGGCCCGGGTCGAATCGTGCCAGCGTG
>JAOUEG010000084.1 GCA_029858845.1 Chloroflexota bacterium
ACGGGGGTGAGCCCGGCCTCCTCCGGCACCGGGGCGGCACCGTCCGGGTCATTCGCGACGGCGTCTGGCGGGGCGGATGCCCTCTTTGGCATCGGGCAGCCCGCGCCGGGCCTCGTCGTCCCGCAGGTCGGCGGAGGCACGATCGACCTCGCCAACCTGCGTGGCCAGCCCGTCTGGGTCAACTTCATGGGGACGTACTGCCCACCGTGCGTTGACGAGTTCCCCCTGATGAACGGCTTCGCGGTGCGATATGCGGAGGATGGCCTCGTCGTGATCGCCGTCGACGTCAGGGAAGAGGAGGGCGTGGTCGCGGCCTTCGCCGAGGAGCTCGGCGCGACATTCCCGCTCGGCCTCGACGCCGACGGGTCCGCCGCCGAACGGTGGGGTGCAGCGGCAGCGCTGCCGGTCCACTTCTGGATCGATGCCGAGGGTATCGTGCGCGACGGTGCTCTCGGCGGCATCGGGCCGGACATCATGGCCCAGGGCCTCGAGACCATCCTGCCGGGCGTGGCCGTCACTCCATGACGCTCCGGGCTTGAGCGGTCCCCACCTGGGACACGATCCCCTCGAGACCGGCGTGGCGGACCACGACGTCTCCCCTCCGGCCGTCCTGGCCGACGCGATCGATCGCCTCGTGGTTGCTCGCCCGCCGCTCCTCCTCGTGGCGGACTTCGACGGGACGCTCGCGCCCGGCTCGCGCGATCCCGGCGCCGCTGCCATCGACCCGGTTGCGCAGCGCGCCTTGCGCGTCCTGGCCCGCCTGGGCGAGTCGCGTCCGGCGCGGGTCCGGACGGTCGTCCTGACCGGGCGAACCGTGCTGGATGTCGCTGCCAGGGTCCGGGTTGGCGGGATCGAGTATCTGGGCGACCACGGACTGCAGCATGGCCGGATGCGCCGTGGAGGTCGTGCGACCGCGCTGCGGGTTCGCAGCGAGCCGGGCTTCGAGCGACATGGGGACCCTGCGGAACGACTGGCGACGGGAGTCGCCGCGGAACTCCACCACCCAGCGTGGTTGTTCGTGGAGCGCAAGGGACCCTCGGTCGCCTTCCATGTCCGCCAGGCCAGCGACGTGGCCGTGGCCCGGGACGCCGTCCTGACAGCCATCGCGACCGTCGAGGCCCGTGAGGGCCTCACGGACCACGGCCTCGTGCATTACCGCGGTCGGTCCGTCGTGGACCTGCGACCTCACGACGCGGGCGGCAAGCGCGAGGCGGTGACGCGACTGTTGGATCGTGAGCGGCCGGGCGCTGTCGTGGTCCTCGGCGACGAGCTGAGTGACGTGGACGCGTTCGAGGCCGTCCATTCCGCTCGTGCCGGCGACCCGGAGCTCGTGGCGATCACGGTCGCGGTCCACGGATCGCGACCGGCCCCGGCCGAGCTCAGCGAGCTTGCCGACCTTCATGTCGGGTCGGCGCGGTCGGTGGCGCGGTTCCTGACGGCCCTGGCTCGCCACCTGGACACGAGCCGAAGGCCGTGACCGATCGGGCCGACGTCAGCTGACCCGGGCCAACGGGTCAAAGCGCCGAGGTCAGGGGATGGTCGCGATCGCCTTGGCGGCGTCGGTCACGATCTCGAGCAGCGCGCTCGGCAGCAGTCCCAGCAGGAGCGTCATCGTGGTGGCGGCCGCGAGGCCGCCCCACATCAATGCGCCGTGGCGAAGCGCCGGGGCATCGCTCTCTGGATCCCGCATGTACATGTACACGATGATCCGCAGGTAGTAGAACGCGGCAGCGGCCGCGTTGAGGACCGCGATGACGGCGAGGACCGTCAGTGCTCCGCCGGCCTCCACGGCCGCCACGATGACCGTCGCCTTGGCGAAGAATCCGGCCGTCGGCGGGATCCCGGTCAGCGACAGCAGGAACAGGGCCATGAGGATGCCGAGCAGCGGCTCCTTGCGGCCGAGCCCGGCGAAGGTGCCCAGCGACGAGGTGACGCCGGTCCGCTTCTGGAGTGCGGCGATGACGGCGAAGGCGCCGAGGTTCATGAACGTATAGGCGGCGCCGTAGTAGAGCAGACCCTCCAGTCCGTCCATCTGCCCGCCCGCGTACGCGGCCAGCCCCACGAGCATGTAGCCCGTATGGGCGATCGAGCTGTACGCCAGCATCCGCTTGACGTTGTCCTGGGTGAGCGCCACGAGGTTGCCGAGGGTCATGGTGATGGCGGACAGGATGACGATCACCGGCAGCCAGACGTCCGAGAGCGGCCCGAGGGCCTCCACGAACAGGCGCAGGATGAGTGCGAAGGCGCCGATCTTGGGGCCGACCGAGAGATAGCCGGTGATCGGCGTCGGGGATCCCTGATAGGCGTCCGGTGTCCAGTAATGGAACGGCACGGCAGCGATCTTGAATGCGACGCCGGTCGTCAGGAAGGCCAGACCCATCGCAAGTCCGGGTGACAGCGGTGCGTCCCCGGCGATGATGGCACTCAGCGCTTCGGCAACGCCATCGACTCGGGTGGTCCCCGTCAGGCCCCACACGAAGGCAAGCCCGAACAGGAAGATCGCGGAGCTGAACGCACCCAGCAGGAAGTACTTGATCGCGCCCTCGGTCGAGTACGAATCCGATTTGTGGAACCCGGCGAGCAGGTAGCCCGGCAGGACCATCAGCTCCAGGCCGAGGAACAGCAAGAGCAGATCCGCGGAGCCCGCGATCAGCATCGCCCCGCACATCGCGAAGATGAGCACGATCGCGAATTCGGCGACCGGCAGGCTGCGCGGCAGCAGGTAGTCGGGCGCGAACATGATCGTCAGCACGACGATCGCGATGAACAGGACGTCGAGGAACGAGGTCAGCGCATCCACGGTGTACGCACCGCCGAACGCCGTCGACGGGGACTGGCCGACCACGATGGTGACGGCCGCGGTCGCGCCGAGCGTCAGCAACGCCGTCGCGATCGCGAGCGGGGAGCGTCCGGGCCAGATGAGGTCGACGATCAGGACCGCCGCGGCCGACAGCACCGCCAGGATGAGGGGAGCGATGGTGGTCAGGTCCTCGAACGTCAATGCGCGGCCCCACCTTCCGCGGTTGCCGACGCTGGTCCGGTCGCTGATTCCCCGTGCACTAGCGCCCAGCCGATCCTGGCGAGGACGCCGAGCAGCACCAGCCCGCCGATGAGGGCGATGACCTCGCCGCCGATCGCGATCGCCGTACCTCCGGCGGCTGCCTCCACGGTCGCGTCGACGGTGCCCTGGACGAGCTCGAGCAGCAGGCCGGGCTGAACGCCGAAGATCACGACGAGCGTCGCCAGCGGCACGAGGGTCAGGATCTCCACGGGTTCGATATCCGTCAGGTGGTCGCCAAGGCCGGCGAGGAAGTCGGACAGCTCACCGAAGACGATCCGCCCGAACATGTACAGGAGGTAGCCGGCGCCGAGGATCATGACCAGCGCGGCGATCGCCGCGGCCGCCGGGCTGACCGCGAACGTTCCGACCAGGGCCAGGAACTCACCCACGAATCCCGACAAACCCGGCAGGCCGCCCGAGGCGAAGACGAAGAACCCGAAGATCGCGGCGTACACGGGGGTCCGGCCGGCCAGGCCGCTCATCTTCGCGATCGTCCGGTCGTGGGTGCGCTCGTAGATGACGCCGACGAGCAGGAACAGGGCGCCCGTGATCAGGCCGTGGTTGACCATCTGCAGGATGGCGCCCTGCGTGCCCTGTTCATTGAACACGAAGATCCCCAGGGTCACGAAGCCCATATGGCTGACCGACGAGTACGCCACCAGCCGCTTGAGGTCGGGTTGGACCAGGGCGACGATGGCGCCGTAGATGATCGCGATGAGCGACAGGACGATGATCGCCGGCGCGAGCGTCTGCGCAGCGTCAGGGAACAGCGGCAGCGCGAACCGGATGAAGCCGTAGCCACCCAGCTTCAGGAGGACGCCCGCGAGGATCACCGACCCCGCGGTGGGAGCCTCCGTATGGGCGTCTGGAAGCCAGGTATGGAACGGGAACATCGGGACCTTGATCGCGAAGGCCAGGAAGAACGCCAGGAAGGCACCCAACTGGAGGACATCGGAGAAGCCGCCGGTCGGTGACGCGGCGAATTCACGCAGGCGGACGAAATCGAAGGCACCATCCCAGGAGCCCGTCGCCGACTGGAATGCGAACGCCGTGGCCAGGATCGCCACGAGCATCAGCAGCGAGCCGACGAGGGTGTACAGGACGAACTTGACCGTGGCGTAGATCCGGTTCGCCCCGCCCCAGATCCCGATGATCAGGTACATCGGGACGAGGACGATCTCCCAGAAGATGTAGAACAGGAAGAGATCCAGGGCGAGGAAGACACCCACCATGCCGACCTCGAGGACGAGGAACGCGATCATGTATTCCTTGATCCGGTTCTGGATCGGCTTGAAGCTGGCGAGGATGCAGATCCACGTCAGGGTGGTGGTCAGGACCACCATCGCGGCCGACAGGCCGTCCACGCCGACCTTGTACTGGATGCCGAAGAGCGGGATCCAGCTCGCGACCTCCTCGTACTGGAAACCCGGCCGACCTGGCAGGTAACCGAGGAGCAGGAGGAGCGATGCCACCCAGGTGAGGAGCGCGAAGGCCAGGGCCGCCGGCCGGGTGTAGGCCGATGGGAGGATCGCCACCACGAGCGCGCCGACGAGGGGCAGGAAGATGATGATCGACAGGATGGGCACGTCGCCGACGCTCATCGTCTAGTTCCCGGCCAGCAGGAGGTACGAGCCGGCCATCACGATCAGGCCGATCGCGATGCCCAGGGCGTAGTTCTGGACGCGCCCGGTCTGGACCTGGCGGAGGCCGACCCCCGCCTCCATGGTCGTTCGGCCGATCGCGTTGACCGTGCCGTCCACGACGTTCCGGTCGAACCACCACATCGCAGCCGCCAGGCGGCCACCGATGACGATGAAGAGCACGTGGTTGAGCTCGTCGAACCACCACTTGTTGAGCGAAGCCCGATACAGGAAGGGGATCCGCGCCGAGAGCTCGCGGACGCGCTCGGGTCGCGCCGGAAGATGGAGACCCGCGAGGTCGGTGCCGAACAGGGCCCAGGCGATCGCGATGCCGATCGCCGCGATGCCGACGCTCGTCAGGATGAGCATCCCGTCGATCCCGAACAGGGTGTAGGCGGCCTCCTCGTGACCCAGGAGCTCCACGCCCTCGGCGAATACCGGCTCGAGCCAATGGTGGATGGTGCTGTCCCCGAGGGGCAGGCCCAGGGCCATGCCCAGCAGGACCGAGGGGATGGCGAGGAGGATGAGCGGCACGGTCATGACCCATGGGGATTCATGGACCTTGTCCCAGACTGCCTTGGGCCCGCGGAACTCGCCCCAGAAGGTCAGGCCCATCAGCCGGAACATGTAGAACGCGGTCAGCCCGGCGACGACGAATCCGATCGCCCAGACCCACTCGAAGTGGAGCTTGAACGCCTCACCCAGGATCTCGTCCTTCGAGAAGAAGCCGGCGAGCGGCGGGATCCCGGCAATGGCGACGGACCCGATCAGCATCGTGACGTAGGTGATCTTGATCTTCTTGCTCAGGCCCCCCATGAAGCGCATGTCCTGCTCTTCGTGGACCGCGTGGATGACCGATCCTGAGCCGAGGAACAGGAGGCCCTTGAAGAAGCCGTGGGTCATGAGGTGGAAGATCGCTGCCGTGAACGCGCCGACGCCGAGTGCCGCGAACATGTACCCGAGCTGCGACAGCGTCGAATAGGCCAGGACACGCTTGATATCCGTCTGGGTCATCGCGATGCTGGCCGCCAGGATGGCCGTGAAGATACCGACGGCTGCGACGATCACCATCGCGTCCGGTGCCGAGGCGAACAGCGGGTTGGCCCGCGCCACGAGGTAGACGCCGGCATTGACCATCGTCGCGGCATGGATGAGGGCGGACACCGGTGTGGGGCCCTCCATCGCGTCGGGCAGCCAGACGTGCAGCGGGAACTGCGCGCTCTTGCCCATGGCGCCGGCGAAGACCAGCAGCGCGACGACGAACAGGGGGATCGGGTTGGCGTTGCCCTCATGCAGCAGGATCTCGATCGATTGGCGGATATCCAGGGTCGCCTCACCGGCGGCCCCGGTGTTGATGAAGATCGCCATGATCCCGAGGGCGAACCCGACGTCTCCGACGCGGTTGACGATGAACGCCTTCTTGGCCGCCAGTGCGGCGGAGCGCTTGCGATACCAGAACCCGATGAGGAGGTAGCTGGACAGACCGACCAGCTCCCACGCAACGAACACGACGAGCCAGCTGTCCGACAGGACGAGCAGCAGCATCGAGAACATGAACAGGTTCAGGTAGGCGAAGAAGCGCCAGTAGCCCGGGTCGTGGCTCATGTACCCGATCGAGTACACGTGGACCAGCAGGCCGATGGTGGTCACGACGATGAGCAGGCACGCGGTCAACGCGTCGATGTAGATGCCGACGTCCACGACGAACTCTCCGGCGGGGATCCACTGGAAGAGCGCGATCGCGTAGCCGTGCGTCTCCTCGCTGCCTTCGATGAGCGGGGCGGCCCCGGTCAGTACGTTGACCACGAGACCCATGGCGATGAGCCACACCACGAAGACGCCCAGGACCGGGATCCAGTGCGCCTGCTTGCCCAGCCGGCGACCGATCAGGGCCGTCACCAGGAAGCCCGCCAGGGGCAGGATCAGAAGGAGCGGGGCGAGCGTCTCCAGGCTCACTGTCGCATCGCGTCGTACTCGTCCACGAGCGGGGTCTTCTTGTTGCGATAGATCGCGATGACGATGGCCAATCCGACCGTCACCTCGGCGGCGGCGACCGCCATGACCATCAGGGCGATCACCGACCCCTGTGCGCCGAGCTCCGGGATGAACGCTCCGAAGGCGACGATGGACAGGTTGACGGCGTTGAGCATGAGCTCGACGGACATCAGCATGCTGATGGCATTGCGACGGGCGAGGAATCCGAACGAACCGATCGCGAAGAGGATCCCGGCGAGGACCAGATACGCGTCGAGGCTGTCGCTCACGACGGGCCTCCGGGTTCTCGCTTGGCGAGGTAGACGCTGCCGATGACGGCGGCCAGCAGGAGCACGCTGACGATCTCGAACGGGAAGACGAAGTCCGAGAAGAGCAGCTGCGACAGCGCGTCCGTGGCCACGCTGATCCGTTGCGCGGCCGGTCCCCAATCCGTCGCGCTCACGGCCAGGGCGACGACCACGGCGATCACGATGGACGCGACCGCGGCCGCACCGGCCTGCGTCTGGAACACG
>JAOUEG010000085.1 GCA_029858845.1 Chloroflexota bacterium
TCGCCCAGGCGTGCGTGTACATCGGCCTCATCCGGCTGCTCGTCGTCGACACGGGAGCCCTGACCTGGGGCGCGATGGGCGTCCGTCGCCCCGACCTCTCCGTGCTCGGGGACCTCGCGGGCGGCGCACTGTGGGCGGCTCCCGCGATCCTGCTGACGATCCCGATCGCCGCCATCCTGAGCGCCCTCCTCCCGGTGACCCCGGTGAGCCCGCTTCCGCCGGCCGGCGAGACGGCGGGCTTCGTGGTGAACCTCCTGGCAGGTGCGGTGGTGGCACCGTTCGGTGAGGAGATCCTGTTTCGTGCCTTCGCCACGACGGCCTGGGCGGCAGACCTCGGGCCACGCCGGGGGCTGATCCGTGGGGCGCTCTTCTTCGCGCTCGCCCACGTCCTGACCATCAGCGGGGGCACGGCCGGCGAGGCGCTGGCCCTGGCGGTCATCGGTTTCGCCTCGCGGATCCCGGTGGCCATCCTCCTGGGCTGGCTGTTCCTCAAGCGCCGATCCATCTGGGCGCCCATCGGCCTGCATGCCGCGTTCAATGCCCTGCTCCTGGTGCTCGGCGAGGCGACGGTCCGCAGCGGCGTCTGACACTCCGGCAGGCCCCCGAGCAGGGTGATCGTTGCGTCAGGAGCGGGTACGGTGCTGATAAGGCCTCGCCGCTAGCCTCTGCGTGTCCTCGAGGTCCGGACGGCGGGGGGAATCGGCGGGCTCCCGTCGTTCGGGCCCGGGGACGCCCAGGTCGACGCGCTCATCACGATCGTTGGGGGATCCCGATGCCACATCCGGAGACCAGTCCCGGGCCTGCAACGGTCATCAGGTCGCGGGCCATCCGTGAGATCCCGGCGGAGGAGCGCCCCAGGGAGCGGCTGGCCGCCCGCGGCGCGGCCGGCCTGGCGACCGCGGAGCTCATCGCGCTCGTCTGGGGGTCAGGCGCGCGCGGCATCGGTGCGGTCGACCTTGCCGAGGATGCCCTCGCTCGCCATGACGGGCTCGCCGGCCTCGCCAGAGCCGGCGAGCTGGAACTGCTCGACCTGCCTGGCGTGGGGACCGCCAAGGCGGCGCGTTTGACGGCGTCGTTCGAACTCGGCCGCCGCCTCGTCGCCGACTGGCCGTCGGGACGCTGGTCGGTCCGCAGCCCGCGGGACGTCGTCGACCGACTGCTCCCGTTGATGGGTCACCTGGAGCGGGAAGAGCTCCGGGTCGTGCTCCTCACGACCAGGAACACGGTGGTGAAGGTGATCACCGTCTATCAGGGCAACGTGTCAGCGTCGCTGGTGCGCGTGGGAGAGCTGTTCCGCGATGCCGTGCGGCTCAGTGCCGCCAGCGTCATCCTGGTCCACAACCACCCCTCGGGTGATCCGACGCCGTCCCCGGACGACCTGCACCTGACCGCCGAGGCACTCGCCGCCGGACGGCTGCTGGACATCGGCCTTCTGGATCACCTGGTCATCGGGCATGACGCGTACGTATCGCTGCGCGACCGCGGCGTCGACTTCGATCGCGACGCGACGCGGGCCGCCGCGAGTGTCGGGGGTGGATATCCGCGTGTGCCGCGGCCCACGGTCGCATCCGAGTCGTGACGGACGGCACTGGTCTGCCGGCGCACGCCGCGCGACGATGCCCGCGACCGGTGGCCCGCGCTCGCCGTTGACGTCTCCCGCCATGCGCTCGAGCGGTGCGGCCGCCGGCCCCCGACCCGGAGGCCGGATCTAGTCGTTGCCGATCGCCTTGACCTGGACCCGCGGAACGTACTCGACCGTCAGGTCCACGTCCTGATCAAGGGCATCGGCGAGGGCCTCGGCCAGGGTCGGCACGTCATCCGGCACGACCGATCCGGTGACGACGAGATCGATGGTCCCTCGAGCGATGGAGTAGCCCGTGACCTCCAGGTCTCGATCGCCGATCCAGTCCT
Source organism: Chloroflexota bacterium (assembly GCA_029858845.1). Taxonomy (GTDB): domain Bacteria; phylum Chloroflexota; class Limnocylindria; order Limnocylindrales; family CSP1-4; genus SPCO01. Next base: position 1,912 of record JAOUEG010000085.1, read on the forward strand.
TCACCACGGGGGCGGCGTCCAATGCCTGCAGTGATGCCGTCACCTGGTCGAATGACCGCCAGGCCAGCGGGACCGCCACCAGGGCGAGCAGCACGACGGAGACGGCCAGCCCTCGGCGCATCCGGTCCCGTTCGCCGCGCTGATCGGGACGCGGTGTCGCGCCGGACAGGATGAAGACGATGGATGCGATCACGATGATGGCGGCGAGGTTGGTCGTGAACAGGATCAACGCTCCGCCGGCGTCGTCCCAGCGACCGAGTTCGATGCAGATCCCGACTGTCGCCAGGGGCGGGACGAGCGAGACGGCGATCGCGACGCCGGGGAGGGCATCGCTGCCCGTCCGGCGTGCCGCAACGAATGCGCCGGCCGCTCCGGCAGCAAGCGCCACGCCGAGGTCCAGCAGCCCAGGCATGGTCCTGGCCTCCAGGGACGGCGTCAGCTGCAGCAGGTTCGGCATCAGGGCCGATACGAGGAACCCGATCGCGATGACCCATGCCGCGGACACCAGGACCTGGATGAGGGTGATCGCCTGCCAGCGGATGCGGCCCGTGACGAGGGCACCGGCAACGGCCAGGATCGCGCCGCCCAGCGGGGCGATGACCATCGCCCCGATGATCGCGGCGACCGAATCCTGGAAGAGCCCGAACGTTGCGACGAGCCCCGCCATCGTCAGCAGGACGGTGTACGTCACCAGCGAATGGCGATAGGCGTCCCCTTCGGGGAACAGGTCATCCAGCGCGGCGGCACCGAGCGAGAGCCGAGCATCCACCAGGTCGGGGGCGGTCGTCGCCGTGTGGGTCATGGAGTGCAGGACCTCGTGAGGTTCGTTGACGCCGCTACGATATCCGGCACTCGCGCCGACTGCGGGGTCTCCCGGGAGCCCTCGGGTATACTGCGCGAGCCTTCCGGCCTACCCTGAGCGACACCCGGCAAGACCCGGCCCCGACCCCGGCCCGGTCACACCGCCAGGCACGACCCCGCGAACGACGAGGATCCTCCCCCCATCATGCTCGACCGCCTGCTCGGACTCTTCTCCCGCGACATCGGGATCGACCTCGGGACCGCCAACACGCTGGTCCATGTCCGCGATCGCGGGATCGTCATGAGCGAGCCGTCCGTGGTCGCCATCGATGCCAAGACCAAGCGGGTCCTGGCGATCGGCGCGGAGGCGAAGCGGATGGTGGGCAGGACGCCGGCGAACATCATCGCGGTGCGCCCGCTCCGTGACGGGGTCATCAGTGACTTCGACGTCACCGAGCAGATGATCAAGTACTTCGTGAACCGGGTCCACGATCGGATCGGGCTCATCCCGAGGCCGCGCATGTTGCTCGGCATCCCCTCCGGGGTCACGGAGGTGGAGAAGCGCGCCGTCCGGGACGCTGCCCTCAACGCCGGGGCGCGCTGGGCACGCCTGATCGAGGAGCCCATGGCCGCGGCGATCGGGGCGGGCTTGCCCGTCAGCGAGCCGTCCGGGTCGCTCATCGTGGACATCGGCGGTGGCACCACCGAGGTCGCGGTCATCTCCCTGGGCGGGATCGTCGTGTCACGATCCATTCGGATCGGCGGCGACGAGATGGACCAGGACATCGTCACGTTCGCCCGGAGGGAGTACAACCTCTTCCTCGGGGAGCGCACCGCAGAGGACATCAAGATCGCCATCGGCTCGGCCTACCCCGGCGAATGGGACGCGCAGCGGGTCAGCCTGCGCGGGCGTGACCTGCTGACCGGCCTGCCCCGCAGCGTGGAGGTCGGCGCCGACCAGATCCGCGAGGCCATCGAGCCGTCCGTCACCCAGATCATCGATACCGTCAAGGACACCATCGAGGAGACGCCGCCAGAGCTGGTCGCCGACATCATGGACCAGGGCATCGTCCTGGCCGGGGGAGGAGCGCTGCTGGCCGGTCTCGACCGGCGTGTCGCGGAGGCCACGCAGATGCCGGTTCACATCGCGGACGACCCGTTGACCTGCGTGGCGCGCGGGACCGGCATGGTCCTCCAGGAGCTTGACATGATGGATCGGGTTCTCGTCGTCGATACCTACTCGCGCCCGCCCCGCTAGGCGGTCTCCCGCCTGGTGGAGGCTCGCAAGCCGTCCAACGCCGACCCTGACTGCCGATGACCAGCATCCTCGCCACCCGCGCCGCCCGCCGCCGCAGCATCGTCTTCACGGTGTTGCTGGCCGTGTGCCTGGTCATGATGGCGTTCTCCTCGTCCCCGATCGTCCGTGACGTGCAGAGTGGCGTCGGGTATGCCTTCCGTCCCATCCAGGGTGCGCTCGACTCGGTGGCCGGCAGCGTCGCCTCGGTCGGCGCCGCCATCGTCGAGATCGACCGGCTCCGCGTGGACAATGCCGCGCTGCGTTCGGAGAACGAGCGACTTGTCTCCGAGAGCGCACGGCTCGACGAGATCCGCCGCGAGAACGAACAGCTGACGGCCCTGCTCCAGTTGCGGGCAGGCTTCGAACACGAGACCGTGGCGACCGTGGTGATCGCCCGGGAATCGTCGGAGTTCCGGCGCGTCATCGGGCTGGACAAGGGCACCAACGCGGGGATCGTCGTGGGCGACGTGGCCATCGCCGCCGGCGGGGCACTCGTCGGCCGCGTCACGGAGGTCGGTCCCGACTCCGCGACCGTGGTCCTGGTCACGGACGCGACGTCCACGGTCATCGGTCAGCTCGCGAGCACGGCCGCCACGGGGCAGGTCATCGGTCAGCTGGGTGGCGTCCTCGTGATGGAGCAGATCGACTCGAGCGAACGGATCGATCTCGGCGTGGAGGTCGTGACGGCCGGGATCGAGCTGGGCGGGGGCGTCCGGTCGCCGTATCCGAAGGGGCTGCTCATCGGTCAGGTGGTGGATGTCAAGCGCGACGCGAACAGCGTCGTGCAGACCGCCTACCTGCAGCCCGCAGCGGACCTCGATCGCATCGAGTACGTCCTCGTCATCACCGACTACGAAGGCGGCCTGCCACCGCTGGATCAACAGCCCGTCGACTGCGGCGGCGACGACGGGACGCTTCCGGAGGGAGAGCAGCCCTGCCTCACGGAGACCCCGGTCCCGTCCGGCGACGGCGAGCTCGAGACCTCACCGGTCACGTCGCCGGTTCCGTAGCGCCCTGCGGCGCGCGGTCGTGCCCCGGGCGCGCGGTAAATGTCTCCGGGCCGTGCTGCTACCCTTGCCGGCGATGAGGGGCGACGAGTGAAGGGCATCGTGCTGGCAGGCGGGACTGCCACCCGCCTGTTTCCGCTCACGATCGTCACCAACAAGCACCTCTTGCCGATCTACGACCGGCCGATGATCTACTACCCGATCGAAACCCTCGCGTCGATGGGAGTCCGCGAGGCGATGGTGATCGTGGGCGGCAAGAGCGTCGGCGACGTCGTGGAGTTGCTCGGCGATGGCGCGCATTTCGGCATCCAGCTGACGTACCGCTACCAGGAGGGTGCGAAGGGGATCGCCCATGCCATCGGCCTGGCGCGCGACTTCGTGGGCGACGAGGCGTTCTGCTGCATCCTCGGCGACAACATCCTCAGGGGCCCGGGACTGGCCGACGTAGCGCGCGAGTTCGAGTCCGGGCCCCACGGCGCCGGCACGCTGCTGTACCGCGTGCCGGATCCCGAGCGGTTCGGCGTGGCGGAGCTGGACGAGTCGGGGCGCGTCATCGGGTTCGAGGAGAAGCCGCAGCACCCCAAGTCCGACCTGATCCCGATCGGTGTCTACTTCCTGCGTCCGGACGCCTTCGGCGTGATCGAGCACCTCGCCCCGTCGGGGCGCGGCGAGTTCGAGATCACGGATGTCCTCAATCACTACATCCCGGATCGGCGCCTGTTCACCCGGATCTACGAAGGTCACTGGACCGATGCCGGCACCGTCCCGAGCCTGCTGCGGGCCGCCGAGCTGGCGCGCGACGACGATCTTGCCGGTCGCCTGGCGCCGCCTGTGGTGCGACCCGGTGGCTGACCGCCCGGACAGCACCGTTCCGGCGCGGGCGTTCCGCAGCCTGCTGGTCACGGGCGGCGCGGGCTTCATCGGCTCGGCCTACGTGCGGGATGTGCTGGCTCGCCGTGACGGCACCCGCATCACCGTCCTCGACAAGCTCACCTACGCCGGTAACGAGGCCAACCTCGCGCCGGTCCGGGCGGACGATGAGCTTGCCGAGCGGTTCCGTTTCATTCGTGGCGACATCGCCGATCCGGACGTGGTGCGACCGCTGGTGGCCGAGGCCGATGCCGTGGTCAATTTCGCGGCCGAGTCCCACGTCGACCGCTCGATCCTGGACCCCGAGGCGTTCCTCGTGACCGGCGTGATCGGCGTCCACGTTCTGCTCGAGGCATGTCGTACGGCGCCCGCTGCTCCGCGCTTCCTCCAGGTCTCGACGGACGAGGTCTACGGTTCCGTCGACGAGGGTCACGCACGTGAGGATGCGCCGCTCGCGCCGCGCTCTCCGTACGCGGCCGCCAAGGCAGCCGGCGAGCTCCTGGTCCACAGCTATGTGATCACGCACGGCATCGACGCCGTGATCACCCGCGGATCGAATACCTACGGGCCGTACCACCACCCCGAGAAACTCATCCCCCTGTTCATCACCAACGCGATCGACGACCGGCCGCTACCGCTGTACGGCGACGGCCTCCAGCGCCGCGATTGGCTCTACGTCGGCGACCACGCCGCCGGTGTCGACTACGTCCTGCGCCACGGGGCGAGCGGTGACACGTACAACCTCCCCGGCGGGACGGAGCAGACCAATGTCGACACCGTCCGGATGCTGCTGGAACGGCTCGGCAAGCCATGGTCCCTGGTACGCCGGGTCGAGGACCGCCCGGGGCACGATCGTCGCTACGCGATGGACGGCAGCAAGATCGCCGCTCTGGGCTGGAGTCCCCGGATGAGCTTCGGGCAGGGTCTCGCCGAGACCGTCGACTGGTATCTCGCCAACGAAGCCTGGTGGCGCGCGACCCGGTCGGGCGACTGGGACGCCTACTACGAGCGCCAGTACGGGCCGCGACTCCGCTCCGCCGGCTGATGCGAGTCGCCGTGACCGGGTCCACCGGCCGACTCGGGCGGGCGCTGGTCCACGCCCTCGAGGACGCGCCGTTCACTGGGCCGATGGGACCGATCGCCTGGACCCGCCTGGATTTCGACCTGGATGAGCCGGAGTTGGTGGCGGCGGTCCTCGAGCGGGACCGTCCGGAGGTCGTCGTCCATGCCGCCGCCTGGACCGACGTGGACGGTTGTGCCCGC
>JAOUEG010000086.1 GCA_029858845.1 Chloroflexota bacterium
CGCCATCCGCACCACCGGGACCACGGCGGACGTCACCGGCACGGCGGGTCTCGCCGGCCTTCTCCACCTGCGACGCCTGGGCGCCATCCGCAGCGACGAGCGCGTCGCAGTCCTGTTCACCGGCGCTCGCCACGACCGCCCACCGGGCAAGCCCGACCCTGGTCCCTGAGCCCAACCCGATCGGAGTACGACGATGAGAAGCTTCCTCGGCCGCGACATCCTGTCGCTCAAGGACTTCAGCCGGGACGAGTTCAACCGCGTCTTCCAGGTCTGCGATGACCTCAAGCCGTACGCCCGCGATCGACGCAACGGCGACCTGCTCAAGGACAAGACCCTGTTGACCGCCTTCTATCAGCCGAGCACGCGAACGCGCCTCTCGACCGAGGCCGCGATGCATCGGCTGGGCGGGCACGTCCTGGGCTTCTCGGACGCGAAGATGACGCGGGCGGGCGACTTCTACCAGGAGTCGATCAAGGACACGTTCCACATGCTGGAGTACTACGGCGATGTCATCGCGATCCGGCACTTCCAGCAGGGTGCGCCGGCCGAGGCCGCCCGCTGGGCATCCGTCCCGGTCATCAATTGCGGCGACGGCTGGGGCGAGCATCCCACCCAGGTGCTGACCGACCTGTACACCATTCGGACGGAGCTCGGGACCCTGGACGGCCTGACGTATCTCCTCGTCGGGGACATGCGCATGCGGACGATGCACTCGATCCTGTACGCGCTGTCGCAGTTCGATGCCGAGGCGCTGGTCGTGGGGCCGCCGGACATGTCGCTGCTGCCCGAGTTCAAGGCAGAGCTCGATGCCGTGAACGTCCGCTATCGCGAGATCGAGTCGGTGGCCGACGGCATCGCCCAGGCCGACGTCATCTACATGGAGCCCGTCGTGCAGGCGGACTACACCAAGGGCAGGGTGGAGCGGGACGCGGTGCTGCCGACCACCCCGGAGGCGTACCGCGTCACCCGCGAGCTGCTCGCCGCAAAGGCGAAGTCGAGCTCGATCATCCTGCATTCCCTGCCGCGGATGGACGAACTGCCGTCGGACGTCGACGAGACCCGCCACCAGCGGTACTGGGTGGAAGCGTTCAACGGCGTCGTCCTGCGCATGGCCCTGCTCAGCCTCGTGCTGGGCGCAGTCGAATAGGCGGGCCGGATCATGCAGACGGACCTGCGCGGCCGCGACCTGATCAGCCTCCAGGACTTCACGACGGACGAGATCGACACCATCCTCGAGGTCGCGCTCCAGCTCAAGCGCGAACGGGCGATGGGCGTCCCGCACCCGCTCCTGCGGGACAAGGTGCTGGCGATGCTGTTCTTCTTCTCCAGCACCCGGACCCGCGCGTCCTTCGAGGCTGGGATGGCCCAGCTCGGCGGGCACGCCCAGTTCATCGAGAGCCGTACGACCCAGATCGCGCACGGCGACACGCCGACGGAGATCGGCGAGATCCTGGGCCGCTACAACGACGGCATCGCCATCCGCAACGTGGACTGGGGGATCGGCAACCGGTACATCCGCGACGTCGCCGCCGCTAGCCGCGTCCCGGTCCTCAACATGCAGTGCGACGTCTATCACCCCCACCAGATCCTCGCTGACCTGATGACGATGCGCGAGCGCAGGGGCGACCTGCGCGGCCGGACCATCACCATCAGCTGGGCGTACGCGGCCTCCTACCAGAAGCCCATCAGCGTCCCGCAGGACCTGTTGCTGGCGGCGACGCGCTACGGCATGGACGTCCGCCTCGTCCACCCGCCGGAGTTCGAGCTGATGCCCGAGATCCTGGCGCAGGCGCAGGACAACGCCCGTCGCTCGCACGGCAGCCTCGAGCGGATGGACGACTTCGAGGCCGGCTTCCGCGGTTCGGACATCGTCTACGCCAAGAGCTGGGGGGCTCTGCTCCGAGCGAAGGACGACGCGGACGGGGCGGCGATCGCCGCGACCTACTCGGACTGGATCACGGACGAGCGCCGGATGGCGATGGCCGCCGACGACGCGATCTACATGCACCCGTTGCCCGCCGATCGCGGGATCGAGGTCGCGGACGCCGTGATCGACGGCCCGCGATCCGTGGTCTACGACCAGGCCGAGAATCGGCTCCACGCTCAGAAGGCGGTCATGGCACTGACGATGCGCTGATCGTCCAGCCCGCGATGGCGCGGTGGACGCGCCGGAGGGATCACGATGTCCAACCAGATCCTCGTCGTCGCGATCGGCGGCAACTCGCTGATCAAGGATGCCCAGCACATGTCCGTCCCCGACCAGGTCCAGGCCCTGGGCGAGACGAGCACCCATATCGCCCGGATCATCAAGGACGGCTGGCACGTCGCGATCGGGCATGGCAACGGGCCGCAGGTCGGCTTCATCCTGCGCCGCTCGGAGCTGGCGGCCCATGAGCTTCACGAGGTCCCGCTCGACGTCTGCGACGCTGATTCGCAGGGGGCCATCGGGTATGAACTCCAGCAGAACCTCGGGCACGACTTCCGGCGCCTCGGTATCGATCGCCAGGCCGTCACGCTGGTGACGCAGGTCGAAGTCGCTCCCGACGACCCGGCGTTCGTAAAGCCGTCCAAGCCGATCGGGTCGTTCATGGACGAGCCGACGGCTGCCCGCCGCCGCGACGAGGAAGGCTGGGCCGTCCGCGAGGATGCCGGGCGCGGATGGCGGCGTGTGGTGCCCTCGCCGCGTCCGCTGCGCATCGTGGAGCTGGATGCGGTCCGGGCGCTGCTGCGCGATGACTTCGTGACCATCACCGTCGGCGGCGGCGGCATCCCGGTCGTCGCCGACGACGCGGGCGACCTCCACGGCGTGGCCGCCGTGATCGACAAGGATTTCGCGTCGGCGCTGCTGGCCATCGAGCTCGCCGCGGACGTCTTCATGATCAGTACGTCCGTCGCCCAGGTCGCCCTCGACTGGGGCCGACCCGAACAGCGCTGGCTGGACCGACTCACGGTCGCCGAGGCGAAGCGCTACCTGGCGGAGGGCACGCACTTCATGCCGGGCAGCATGCAGCCCAAGATCGAGGCCTGCATCTGGTACCTGGAGCAGGCGGGCGGTCGCGCGATCATCACCAGCCCTGACCTGATGGAGGCGGCCCTCGCTGGGGAGGCGGGCACGGCGATCGTCATCGACTGAGCGTGTCGCACGACCGGGCGATCAGCCCTCCAGCGCGACCGCGCGATCAGCCCTCCAGCGCGTCCCGGATCGGGCCCAGACGGGCCCGCAGGAGGTCCTCGCCGGCGGCGTCCGTGATCCGACAGGTCCAGCCATCGTCGTCGGGCCAGGACTGCACCACGATCGTCGCGCCACGCTCGGCGGCACGGGCGTACTCGAGCCGGACCAGTCTGGGCAGCACTCGCGTCATCGCGATCCCGTCGTCACGGCCGGACATGATGACGCTCTCCTCGAGCCAGTCGGCGTAGACGGCGTTGTTGGCATGGTCCATCGGGTCCAGCTCCTGCGGCCGGACGGCGAACGAAGCGATCCCCGCGTCGGGGGGCGCCTGGCCGATGTCCACGCGCCCGAGCGGGAACGTCGCCGCCGGGGAACCGAACGCCCCGTCGAACTCGCTCGGGATCCGGGTGGGCACCCCGCGGCCGTCGATCAGCACCCAGTCCACGTGGGTCCAGCCGACGAGCACCCCGTCCGCATCCAGGAAGTCGGTCCGGCGCCGGGCCCAGACCCGGCGCCACCCCACGACCCGGGTCGTCCCAACGAGCTCGTCGCCGACGAGGATCGGGGCCAGGACGGCGACCTCGGCGGCACGCGCCAGCCAGACGAGGCCCCGCTCCGCGTACCACGCCCTCGTGAACCCCCGCTCGGCGGAGTGATGCCAGGCGAGGTCCTGGGCGTAGCGCAGCAGCGTCGATGTCCGCAGCCGACCGTCCGGTCCCGCTTCGTCGAAGCGGACCCGGATCGGAACCGAGCAGGCATGGACATCGGTGGACGAAGCTTCACCAGCGAGTGCCCGACCCGTCGCGGCGGGGACCATCGCCATGGGGGCCGGCGTGCCGGAACCGCCATCGCTCACGGGTTCGTCCGGGCGAGATCGTCCAGCGTCTCAAGCGCGATCAGCCTCGTGGCTCCCGCAGGAGCGGTCTGGCGGTCGAGCCGGACCGCGCACGATCGCTCCGCGTCGAAGACCACGAGACCGACCCGCAGCGATCCGTCCTCATCTGCGGCGTGCGTCCGGGCGTCATCGAGCTGGTGCAGCACGTCGGCGTTGATCCCGCGGGCGCCCCACTTGCAGTCCCAGGCCTCGGCCGCACCGTCGCGCTCGACCGTGACGTCGTACGGGTGGATCTCCGCGTGAACCCCGTCGAACAGGATCCGTCGTTCACGTCGGACGGCCGGGGCTCCCACGCGGCGCGCAAGCAGCCGGGCCGTCAACTCTTCCACGATCGCACCGCGGAACTGGCTGCGGACCTGCTCGCCCCGCTCGGCGACCTCGAGGGCGGCGGCGAGGATCGCCTCGGACTGCTCGATGGTCGCCGGATCGGCCCCGCGGCCGAATAGCGAGGGGAACATCGCACGCCAGGCGTCCGGGTCCGTGGACTCGCCGTTCATCACGGCTCGGGCCAGGACCCGCTGGGCCGTCGATGCGTCGGCAAGCGAGGCCGCCGCTCGGGCGACGAGCGGGTCGGCCTGGATCCCCGCATAGACGACGGCGCGCCCGTCGCGGGCGGCGTCCTGGAACCTCACGCTCCGTCCCCGAGCGCCACCAGCACCACCTGGGGGAACGTGGACAGCCAATCGATGGCACGGTGCGGATCCGAGATGCGACCGATCTCGTCGATGGCCCGGTCGATGGCGCCGTCGATGGTCGGCTCCAGGATCTCGCTGTCCCGCGTCGCGGCGATCTCCTCCAGACGTGACCGCCATGCCTCGCAAAGGTCGGTCACGTAGGTCCACTCGTCGTCGATCGACTCACCGATCCCCGCCAGCGTCTCGTAGGCGTCGAGAGCGTCGGCGATGGCGGCGGCGACCGTCCGCGTTCCTGTCATGGCGCCAAGCGTACGACCGCCGGCGAGGGGGCGCTGGCTAGCGGTCGCCCGCGACGGCGGATGGACGACGAGCGACCGGAGCCGCCGGGCGGCGCCGCCAGCCACGACCGAGCGGGTGTCGCACGGCAGGGTCTCCCGATGCCCGCTTCAGGAGTGCTTCCAGCTCACGGCGCGCCCGCTCGTCCCAGGCGCGGGAGTACGCCCGGGTCGCCGCGGCGCGAACACGCGCGGCTTCGTCGCGCTCTCCGGCCGCCTCGAGGGTGGCGACACGATCCAGGATGGCGCGGTACAGACCCGGGAGCTCCTCGGCGGGAGAGATGGGCTCCATCGATGACATGCTCGCGGGCGGGGGTCCGTTCGGGAATAGCCCACCGGTCCCGCTGCCAGCCGCCGAATGGATGGCGCCTCAGTCCCCGGTGTGGGCTCCACCCCGAACGTCAAAGGGGCCAAGGCCACCGGATGCCCGGCTCCAGGCGACGTGCACGTCGTCCACGCGTGCGCCGGCCGGCCCGGTCCGAAGCGCGGCTACCAGGGCCTCGAGGTCACCGCGGGAGCCCTCCGCACGGCAGCGGACGGACCCGTCAGCCTCGTTCGCCACCCATCCGTCCAGGTCCAGCGCGGCCGCCCGATGAAGGACGTAGTAGCGGAAGCCGACTCCTTGGACCCGACCCCGGACGACGGCGTCGAGACGTTCGCTGCCGCTCATGCGGCGCTCGACCGGGTCGCCGGCCAGGCGAGCGCGAGATCGTCGAGGACCAGCTCCGGCCCGACGTTGGCGGCCAGCAGCACGGCGGCATGGCCGACTCGATCGATGAAGGCGACGAGGTCCGCCTCGTCGATCCGGGCGCCGACGCCGGCCGCCTCCTCCAGCAGGCGCGGGTCGCGGAGCGAGGCAGCTAGCCCGCGCTGGCTGAGGAGCAGGTCGCGAGCCACGTCGGACCAGATGGCCACCACGGCGGCGGCGGCGCTGCGCCGCTCCGCCGCCGGGGTCCGGGCCGGCAGGATCGCGTCGTCCGTGGGCTCATCGTCCCCGGCGGCCCCTTCGCCGGCGTCGGCAGAGACCTCCGATCCTCCTGGGACCGTCCCGGATCGGGACCCCTCGGCAGGCGGCGCCGCGGACGAGCGGCGTCGGCCGCGCGACGACACGGCGGGCGCCGCGGTCGACTCCGGCGCGGTTCCCTGGGGAGCGTCAAGGGCTGCCAGGACCGAGGCGCCTGCAGCAGCGGATCGGACTGCGGCGAGCCGTTCCGACGCTCGCGCCGACGTGAGGTCGAGCAACACCCGCGTCAGTTCATCGCGGTACCGCAGGGCATCCGGCTGGTTTGCCCAGGCGAGGGCACGGCCGGGACGACCGCCGGAGATCCGAGCGAGGCGGGCCGCTAGGGCCGGGTCTGCGACTCCGTGCTCGGCAAGGATGGCTTCGACGTCGCGAGTGCCGACGGGCCCCAATCTGACCCGCGAGCAGCGCGACCGGATCGTCGGCAGGAGCGGCTCCTCGGCATCCGCACAGAGGATGAGGGTGACCCCCGGCGGCGGTTCCTCGAGGGTCTTGAGCAAGGCCGCCTGAGCATCATCGTTCATGCGCTCCGCGGATCGGATGATGGCGACGCGCGCACCCGCTTCGACCGGCATCAGCGCCAGCTCGGAAACCAGGTCCCGGATCCCTCGGGCGCGAGATCCCGGGCCGCCGATCACGACCTGGCGGCCGGGGCCCTCCGGCCCGAGATCGTGGAGGTCGGGGTGACCGCCCGACGCGACGAGGTGGCAGGCCCGGCACGACCCGCAGGGGCGATCGGTCGGATCATCGGCCGTGCACAACAGGCCGGCCGCCAGGTCTCTCGCCAGCGTGGTCTTTCCGACGCCGGCGGGCCCCACGAGCAGGAGCGCGTGCGGCGCCCGTCCTCGGATCATCGCCGTCAGCGCGCCGAGCGCGGCGGCGTGGCCCTTGGTCCGGACGCCGTCCACGGCCGGTTTCAGGCGGGTTCCGACTTCGCCTTCGCGGCAGCCGGCTTGCGGGTGGACCGGCGCTTGGGAGCCGGGGCCTCCGCCTCGGCCTCGCCACCGGTCGGGGCCTCGACGGCCTCGGCCTTCGCGGCAGCCGGCTT
>JAOUEG010000087.1 GCA_029858845.1 Chloroflexota bacterium
TCTCGTCGCGCTGTTCGGCGTCGGGGCCGCGGTCAGCCTGCTCACCGGTCGAGGCCTGCTCTTCTCCGGCTTCCGGCAGCTCGGGATCGGCCTGGCTGCAGCCGTGGTCACCTACCTCATCGGCTCGTTCATCGGCGTCGCGGTCGCAGGCTGAGGCACGATGACGACGAGTCTTCGCGACCGACTGACCGGCGAGGGGCTGGACCCGGGAGCCTGGTCGAATGGACCGGGCGACCGGTACGCGGCTCATCGACACGCGTACGACAAGGTGATCGTGGTTGCTGCGGGGTCCATCCGATTCGGGCTGCCCGAGCGACCCGCGACGGTGGACCTGGCGGTCGGTGACCGGCTGGAGTTGCCGGCCGGCACGGTGCACGACGCCCATGTCGGGCCGGAGGGGGTGACCTGCCTGGAGGCCCATCGGCCCGCCGGCACGATCACGGTGCCGCGGCGCGTCGAGGCGGACGCCTGGTGATCCGCCAAAACCGCCCGGTACCTCCCGGACGTATCCGCTGATGGATCGCCGTATCGACCCGCCCGACGATGCCGCCCTGATGCGGGCCGTCGCCACCGGGTCGCACGAGGCGTTGGCGGCGATCTACGACCGGCATGCCGACGGCGTGTTCGCGGCCGCGATCCGGCTGACATCCGACCGGGGCCTCGCCGAGGAGGTCGTACAGGAGACGTTTCTGGTGGCATGGGACCGCGCGGAGACCTTCGATCCGTCCATCGGGTCACTCGCCGCGTGGCTGCACACCATCGCCCGCAACCGAACGATCGATCGCCTCCGGGCGGCAGGACGTCGGCCGCCGACGACCCCGCTGTCGCTTGCGGCGGCAGGCCATCCGGGGCCCTCCGGAGAGGGCGTGCCGGACGCCGGGTCACTGGAGCGGGTGCTGTCGAGCGGGTCGCTCGTTGCCGCATCGATCCCGCCGAGGTCGCCAGAGATGGAGGTCGCCCTCGGCGAATTGCGTGACGCGCTGCGATCAGCCCTTGCCGCGATGCCCGACGAAGAGCGGATCGTGATCATCATGGCGTACGGCGAGGATCTCTCACAGGCTGAGATCGCCGATCGTCTCGGTTGGCCGATCGGTACCGTCAAGACCAGGACGCGCCGTGCACTTGGACGCCTGCGCGACATCCTGGGCAGCGGGGTCGGACCGGAATTCGCCCACTATCTCGCATCGGCGTCGAGCGCCGGTCCGGATCACTGAAGCGAAGGGATCACGTTGTAGATGGAACATCAGGAGGTCCTCGAGCGACTCGAGTTCGCCGCGGTCGAGCCGGGGGGGCTGGAACGGCTCATGGCCGGCGACACGCCCGAGGCCGCGGCGGTCGCCGGTCATCTGGCGGGCTGCGACCAGTGTGCGACCGAACTCGAGCGCCTGCGCCGTGCCGTCCCACTCCTGCGCGACGCGATCCGGACCATCCCGCCGGTCGATCTCCGCGATCGCACCCTCGCCTACGTGCGAACCCATGGGCTGGAGCGGGGTCAGCGAACCGACGCCGGCGCGACGACCCCGGAGCACCCTGCCGACATACCCCGCCAGGGACCCGTCGGCGCGCCGGCCATGGTCGACGCACGCGCGAGCAGCCGTCGTCGCGCCATCGGCGTCTTGCCCTGGGTCGCCTCTATCGCGGCCGCCGTGGTCATCTCGGTCGCCGCCAGCGCGGTCATCGTCGGGGGCCGCCTCGATACGCAGATGGCCGACCAGCAGCGCACGATCAGTGGCCTCGAGGCCGTCACGACGGCCACCCTGGAGATCACCTCGGACCCGGGCAGTCGGCGTGTCGAGCTGGTGGCGGTCGGCAGCGCGGTGGCGAGCGGATCGCTCCTCTTCTCGCCCACGACGACGAACCTGGTGGTCGTCGCCAGCGGCCTGGAACCGCCACCGGCCGGACGGGAGTATCGCTGCTGGATCCTGATCGACGGGCAGCGGCAGAACGTTGGGCGGATGAACCTCGCCGACGATCTGGCGTACTGGGTCGGTGCCACACCGAGCGTCGCGACCGTCCCGCCAGGAACGACGTTCGGGGTCTCGCTCTCCGAGGTCGGCGGGTCAGGTCTCGAGACCGACCCCGTCATCGTCGGCAGCCTCTGACGCAGCGGGTGAGGGTGCCGGACCCTCGGTCGGGACCTCGTCCGGCGGTGGGGCCTCAAGGTAGTCCCGATGCAACTCGAGTAGTCGCTCGGCAGCCTCCGGCGGGACGACCCAACCCTGGTCACCGAGCACCGCGGAGAGCCACGCGGCTTCCTGCCGTCGCTCGGCCTCATCGATATCCGCCTCGCGGCGCCGGGAGTCCATCAGGACGAACCAGACCAGCCCGGCGCCCACGGTGAGCCCCACGATCAGCAGCCAGAGGTCGAATTCGTCGTTCACCGCCGCGAAGTATAGGGAGCCCGGGATGTGCCGACCCGCGCGCCGCGTCGCGGTCCGGGCGCCGATCCATCGCGGCCACGGCGCAGCGACCGCTACACTCCGCGGATGCTCGACTTCACCCCTGATCCGATCGCGTTCCAACTCGGGCCGTTGCCCGTGTACTGGTACGGGATCGGCTACGCCCTGGGCCTTGCGGCCGTCTACCTGCTGTTGACCCGGCTGGCGAAGCGGGCCGGCGAGGATCCGGATCTCGTCGGCAACGGCATGATCCTGATCGCGATCGCAGCCCTCATCGGGGGACGCCTGTACCACGTGATCGACCAATGGTCCCTGTATCAGGACGATCCACTCAAGATCATCCTGCCGCCGTACACGGGGCTGGGCGTGTACGGCGGGATCTTCACCGGCCTGCTGGTCTTGATCTGGTATACGCGGCGAAAGCGACTCTCATTCTGGCGATGGGCGGACATCATCGCCCCGTCGTTGTTCCTGATGCAGGCCATCGCCCGCTGGGGCAATTTCTTCAACCAGGAGCTATACGGTCCGCCGACGACGCTTCCGTGGGGCATCCCGATCGAATGCGTCCATCGGATCGCCGCCTATCCGTGCGCGGAGTACCCGTTCGATACGACCCGGTTCCACCCCCTGTTCCTGTATGAGTCGCTGTCCGGGTTGCTCGGGATGCTGTTCCTGCTGTGGGTGGGCGCCCGCTTCCGATCGAGGCTGCGACCCGGCGACATCGTGCTGCTGTTCTTCATCTGGTACGGCGTGGTCCGCTTCGGCCTGGAGACCCTGAGGTCGGATAACTGGACGCTGTTCGGCATTCCTACCGCGATGCTCGTCTCCCTCCTGTTCGCCGGCATCTCCGCAGCGATCCTCGTCTGGCGCCATCGCCCCGGTCATCCGAGGACGGACGATCCGGCGACGTACCCCGCGGCGGCCTCCTGGGGCGCGCTGGGCCGCCCGGTGGCGCCGGAGCCCGAGGTCATCTCGCCCGAGCCATGAGCGCCGATGGCGACCGTCGTGACCCGCCGCGTCATCGGCCGCCGCCCGGCCGGATCGCCCCCGAGGCCTTGGCTGCCGCACGAGGCGACGCCCGGGAGGGCCTGACGTGGCTCGGCAGAACGCCGGAATCCCGCGGGCCGATCCTGTACCACGCCTTCCGCCTGCTGGCCAGGTTCCTCTGCTTCGGGGTGTTCCGATTCCGCATCGACACGAGCGGCCAGGAGCACCTGCCGGCCGGCGGCGCGTACTTCCTGGTCGCGGCTGCTCACCGAGGCTGGATGGACCCCTTCGTCGTCATGCACGCGATCCCGGCCGAACCCCGCTGCTGGTTTCTCGGGAGCGCTCCCTCGACATTCACCGCCCCGTGGCGCGAGTGGCTGATCCGGCGCCTGGGTGGACTGCTGCCCGTCTGGCGAGGCGGGCTGGGCCTGGACCAGCACGTGGCCTCGGCTCGCGCGGTCCTGGGCAACGGCGGGGTCTTCGCCCAGATGCCGGAAGGCACCGTGAGCGGGCCGCCGGGTCGTCTCGGCACGATGAGGACAGGCTGGGCGATCATCGCCCAGCGCCTGGACGCCCCGATCGTCCCGCTGGCGATGGCAGGGACGGAGGAGCTCTACCTCGGCCGGCGGATGGCGTCTCGCGTCCTGCCATCCACCACGGTCCGGCACCTTGCCGGACTTCCGACGGACGCCGGACTGCCGGCGCCTGGATCGCGCGAGGAGCTCGAGCTGGCCCGTCTGATGACGGATCGACTTGCCGAGATCCTGGGCCCGGTCGTCGAGGAGTTGCATTCGGGGACGATCGACCCGCCTGGACGTCCGAGGCGGTTGCGGCGCCGCCTCACGTGGCTGCTCCTGCGACCGGGCCGACTCGATCGGGACGGGTGATTCCGTGGGTCGTCCGACCGGCCTGATCGGTCCGGCGTCCTCGCGGCCCACGCTCGGCTACCGCTTCGTGGCCGTCGCGATCCGTTTCCTCGGTCGGCGGGTCTTTGCGTTCCGGACGGAGGTCGTCGGTCGAGAACGGCTGCCGCGTCGGGCGGACGGGCGACCGGCGGGCGGTTGGATCGCCGCCGGGTTGCCGCACCGGACGTGGGTCGACCCGTTCGTGGTGCTCGACGCCCTCCCGCGCGATCCTCGACTCGTCTTCTTCGGCGATGGGCCGGCGATCTTCCGGTCCCCCTTGCGGCGCTGGCTCGTCCGGTGGATCGGTGGGGTGATCCCTATCTGGCCAGGGGGCGGTCGCGCGGCGGTCGAGGCACACCTCGAGGGAGCGACATGCGCGCTTCATGCCGGGGCGATCGTCTGCCTCTTCCCGGAAACGGGCCCACCGACGCCGCCGGGCACGACGCGTCCGCTCGGACTCGGGCTCGCCTACTTCGCACTGCGCACCGATCGACCAGTCGTGCCGCTCGTGCTCGGAGGGACCCACGAACTGTTCCGCGGTCGCCGGTTCCAGCTCACCGTCCTGGAACCGATGACGGTCCGCGATCTCGCCGATCTCCCCCCGGATGCCGACCTGCCGCCGCCATGGTCGAGCGCCGAACGACGGCTGGCCCATCGGATCACCGTTCGGCTGCACGAGGTCACGGCCGCCCCGGTCGCCACCGCGCATGCCGCCACGACGCCACCACCAGGGACCCGTCGCCGGTGGCGCTGGCTCCAGACAGCCTGGCACTGAAGTCACCACGGCAGCCACCTATACTCGGCCGCGATGCAGTACGCCGAATCCATCCTCGACCTGGTGGGCCACACGCCGCTGGTGCGCATCTCGCGCCTCGTGCGCGATCTTGGTCCCCAGGAGCGTCAACCACTCCTCCTGGCCAAGCTCGAGATGCTCAATCCGGGCGGCTCGGTCAAGGATCGCATCGGCCTTCCGATGATCGAGGCGGCGGAGCGTGCCGGCCTCTTGCGGCCAGGGGGCACGATCATCGAACCGACCAGCGGCAACACCGGCCATGGCCTGGCCATCGGAGCGGCCCTCAAGGGCTACCGCTGCATCTTCGTCATGGCGGACAAGCAGTCCGTGGAGAAGCAGACCCTGCTGCGTGCCTATGGTGCGGAGGTCGTCCTCTGTCCCACGAATGTGGCCCCGGAGTCGCCGGAGAGCTACTACAGCGTGGCCGCGCGGCTGGCCCGGGACATCCCGGGTGCCTTCAAGCCCGATCAGTACTGGAACATGGAGAACCCGGCCGCGCACGAACGAACGACCGGTCCGGAGCTCTGGGAGCAGACGGACGGCCGGATCACCCATTTCGTCGCCAGCGTCGGTACCGGCGGCACGATCACCGGGACGGCCCACTACCTGAAGGGCCGAGACGCCTCCATCTCGGTCATCGGCGCCGACCCGGAGGGCAGCGTCCTGTCCGGGGACACCGCGCGGCCGTACCTGACGGAGGGTGTCGGTGAGGACTTCCTCCCCGGCACGTACGACCCCGACGTCATCGATCGATGGGTTCGAGTCAGCGATCGGGATGCGTTCGCGATGGCCCGCCGACTGACACGCGAGGAGGGGATCCTGGCCGGCGGTTCGTGCGGCACCGCGATGGTCGCCGCCCGTCAGGTGGTCCGCGACCTCGCCGCCCGGGAAGGTGGGCATCGGGCGGTCGTCGTCGTGCTCCTCCCGGACACTGGCCGCAACTACCTGTCCAAGCTCTACAACGACGAGTGGATGCGCGCCAACGGCCTGATCGCCACGACCGGCGCCACGACGCGGATCGACACGCTGCTCGCTGACCGCCACCACACGGCGGATCTGCCGACCGTCGTGGTGGCCCGCACGACCGAACGTGTCGGGGCCGCCATCGCGACCCTCCAGGCCTACGGCATCAGCCAGTTGCCGGTGTCGGAGGCCCACGAGGGAGACGCCGTGGCCAGCCTGGTCGGCTCGATCAGCGAGAAGGGTCTGCTCGACCGAGCCTTCCGCGATCCCTCCGTGGTGGATCGCACGGTCGGCGAGATCATGGATCCGCCACTTCCCCAGCTCGAGGCATCCGCGACGCTGGACGAGGCATTCGCCCTGCTGTCCGGTGGTGCCTCCGCGCTCGTCGCCGTCCGCGGCGACCGACCGGTCGGTGTCGTGACGAAGCTCGACGTGCTCGAGTACCTCGCCCACAACGCGGACTCGGTGAGCTGAGTGGCGAGCACGAACGGTCGGACCGACCCGGTCGCCCCCATCCGGACGACGCGGTTCGAACTCGTGTCCATGAGCCTCGCGTTCATGCGCCTGCTGCAGGCGCGCGAGGTGGCGGCCGCGGCGGATGAGATCGGTGCCGTCATCCCGGCCGACCTGCCGGATCAGCTGGTCGGGTTCCTCCAGTACCGGATCGCGGACCTGACCCTGGACCCGGCAGCACAACCATGGCTCGGTCGCCTGATCGTCCTCGATGGAGGGGGGAGTCGGCGCGGGATCGGGACGGTCGGGTTCCACAGTCCGCCCGGCCCTGACGGCCGGGTCGAGATCGGCTACCGGGTCGAGGCGGACTACCGGCGCCAGGGCGTGGCGACCGAGGTGGTGCGCGCGATGTTCGACTGGGCGGCCCGTGAGCATGGCGTCACCCGGTTCCGGGCATCCACCGTTCCGGGCAACGTGGCGTCGCGGGCGGTCCTCGCCAGCCTCGGCTTCAACCAGACGGGCCGCCACATGGACGAGATCGACGGGGAGGAACTGGTATTCGACCTTGATGGCTGGAGCGCGACGACCT
>JAOUEG010000001.1 GCA_029858845.1 Chloroflexota bacterium
GCGGACGAGCACGGGACGTTCATCCACCAGCTCCAGGTGACGGGCCTGCTGATGTACTACCTCGCCGAGCATCGCGGCTGGCGCGAGCCCGTCGTCGTCAGCGTCAACAACACGTCGATGGCGGCCCGCCTCGGTGAGCGGTACGGCATCGAAACGCCCGAGACTCCGGTCGGGTTCAAGTACATCGGGCCGAAGATGATCGAGGTCGGCGCGATGATGGGTGCCGAGGAATCGGGTGGCTTCGGCTTCGGCATGCACCTCCCGGAACGGGATGGCATCTACGCCGACCTGTTGCTGCTCGATCTCTTCCTCCGCGAGAAGGCCGCCGGCCGGTGGCCGGCGTCCTCGGCGCTGCAGCACTTCCACGAGATCGCGGGCCCCTCCTTCTACCTCCGCGTGGACGTTCACGTCGAGCGGTCGAGATACGCGGACACCAAGCGCCACCTCCTGGTCGATCTCGCGTCATCAGGGCCGACATCGCTGGCAGGCCACGCCATCGTGCGCACGGTCGCGCTCGACACGAAGGATGGCTTCAAGTTCTTCCTCGACGACGGCTCGTGGCTGCTGATCCGAGCCTCCGGTACCGAGCCACTGGTGCGGGTGTACACGGAGGCGACATCGGCCGACCTGCGCGACGCGCTGCTGGCGGCCGGCGAGCGGCTGGTCCGGGGGTCGTGATGGAGGACGGGACGCGTCGGGTCGAGAAACCATGGGGCCACGAATTGATCTGGGCGCACACCGACCGGTATGTCGGAAAGCTGCTCGTCATCGAGTCGGGCAAGCGTCTGTCACTCCAGCGGCACGAGCGCAAGGACGAATCGATCCTGGTCGTCAGTGGGCGCCTTCTGCTGTCGCTCGAAGCCGACGACGGGGCGCTCGCGACCGAGGAGATCGGGCCCGGGGATGCGCGTCATGTGGCGACCGGGCGTGTGCACCGCTACGAGGCCATCACGCGCTGCGAGCTGATGGAAGTGTCCACGCCGGAGCTCGACGACGTGGTCCGGCTCGAGGACGATTTCGGTCGCGAGGGGACGACCGCACCCTGAGCCGGGCGGTACGGTTCGGGGATGACCGGCAGCCGTTGCGGGTGTAGTCTTGGATGACGCGACCGCCATCACCGGTCGAGGTGCATGACCGGACGGCGGCCTCGTGAACGCCCATGTGGCGACGGAGGTAGCACGACGATGCACAGCTCCCTGATCGGCAAGGTCGAGAAGGCGAATCGCTACGCGCGGGAACTCGATCGGATCACCATCGATCGACTCTCGCTCACATTCCGAGGCGATAACGACACACATCACGTCTCTCTCGATGCCGGCCAGTGGCGCTGCACCTGCCACTACTTCGAGAGTTGGGGCTCCTGTGCCCATCTGCTCGCTCTGCAGAAGGTGATGGGCGTGATGCTCCCCGAGGAGGCACAGGTCTCGATCTTCTCGGCCGGCCAACCGGTGCCGAGCGCCTGACCTTCGCCTCCGGGGACCGCCCAGGGCGGGCCCAGGTGCGGACCCCGCGTCTCACTTCACGTTGACCCGCCAGTAGTAGCTGGCCGAGTCCGCGCCCGTCCGGAGATCGACCTGCACCTCGACCGTCCAAAGCCCGATGGGCGGGACGGGGAAGATGGGTGGACCCACGCCGTCACCGAGCGCGATAGCGCCGGTCGCGTCGTGGCGGCCGGCCGGGACATAGCGAGCCCGCCAGGCGCCGATCGCCGCGGGTGGGACGAGCCCCACGCGCAACGACTCGCCGGCGCCCGCAGCGAGTGGTGCCCCGGGCAGCCAAGGCGCGTCGGATCCCGTTTCGCGCCAGACGTACGAGCCGACCTGGCCGTCGACCGGGTCACCGCCCTCGACGGCGATGATGGCCTGGGGCGGGCCATCCGGATCCCCGTGGTCTGCGGTCGCGTTGGCGGTCCGCTCGTCCACGGGCGGGCTGGGCTGCTGCCCGGGTCGCCCGGCGCCGCCGCAGCCCGCGAGGCTCACGATCGCCAGGCACAGCAGGGTGAAGCCGCGGCGTGTCATCGCGGGGACGGGAGCAGACACGGCGCGCCAGCGCACGACGCGACCAGGACGGAGAGGACGGGGCTGGCATCGCCGTTGAGCCCCTCGGTCGAGCTCGCCGAGTAGAGCGCCCGGAACTCGCTGCTCGACAGGAGCTTGACGCTGGCAACGTAGGTCCCTGACGCGGTCCCCACGGTCATCGTCGCGACCGTCGACCACGTCGTCGTCCCAACGGCTCGCTGTTGAAGCTTCACGGTCCGGCCGGACAGGGCGTTGTTCGCGAGGCGCCCATAGTCCGCATCGCCGGCGATCCGCAGGCCGGCGGTGAATCCGACGGTCCCGCCATAGACCACCGCGGTCGCCGTTGCGCCGAGGGTGGCGATCGTATCGAGGTGAAGACAGGTCGAGATCCCTGTCGCCGACGAAGGGACGTCGTACTCGCGTTGCAGTGTCGCCACGTCGCATCGGCCGAGGGCATGCTCGTTCCAGCCGCTCTTCGCCTTCGTTCGGGAGTAGGTCTGCACGACGGCGTCCAGGTAGTCCGTGTCGTCCCCGAAATTGAGGTGATGACCGAGACCCTCGACGTGTCCGAATTCGTCCAGCGCGATGGTCTCCGCGTCGTAGCAGCCGGTGGGCGCGGTCGTATACATCTGGCACCAGCGCAGCGTTCCCCAGTCGAAGACCCGGCCCTGCTCGCGGAGCCACATCGTGAAGCTGGTCGGAGCGGAGCGCGTGAAGCAGGCGATGCCGTTGACGCCGCATGTCGCCCCGGCGCCATAGCCGATCAGACTGCCCCCGGCGGAGGCATACGGGAACGTCGCGGCACGGGAGCGGCGGCTGGCGGCGATCCCGGCCGCCGCCGCCTTGACCGCGGTCTTGATCGCCGACGGCGGCTCGGACCCGGTCCGCCACCGGAAGGACACCGCCTGGTCCTGTCCGAAGAGCTTGCTGCTCAGCATCGGATCTGGTCCGTGTGCCGAGACCCGGCCGGCGAACGGCGGTGATGTCACGCCGGCGATGAGCAGCAGGAGCGCGAAGGCTCCGGATGAGGCCTGGCGAAGCCGGATGGGGCGACTCACGGGAGTACCTCCTCGAATGGCAGGAGGGCGCCGTCAGAGAGGCGCCACAGCACGGGAGTGAGCGGGCCTTCGAGCGGCATCCGACCGCCGGGGCCAAGGACCACCACACCCGGGTCGAGCTCCGCGGCGCTGCCAGCGCGACCCGCCCCCGGCACGAGACCGAGCCCGTTCGGGATCAGCCGATCCACTTCGCCAACGGGGACCCCGTCCACGTCGATCGAGCGAAGCCGCGCGCCGTCCACCTGCTCATAGACGACGACGGATCGATCCGACGGGCCGGTCGCGATCACGGCCTGTCCGGCGGCCTCGGCCAATGTCGTCCTGCTGCCGTCGCGAAGGTCGACGGAGATCAGCGGACACGGCGTCCCGCCGCAGGCTCCATGCACGACGAGGCGCTCCTCCGTCAGTCCGACGATGTCGCCGTGCGCCGGGTCGACCGTCTGGCTGACCATCCCTGCGGCGGGGTCGACGATGCGCGTGCGGCAGCTGACGGCGCCGCAGGACTGCATCGCCAGCGTTCGGCCGTCCGTGCTCCATTGGAGTTCCGTCGTCCACGTCGGCCCGAACCTGGCGTCCGGGTCGAGTGGTCCGAGGAGGCGTTCCGGGGATCCATCGGCGGCGAGTGGCCGCCGGAACAGCCCGAGGTCCGTCCGAGTCGCGCGGTCCACGCGGAACTCCAGCACCGTCCCACCATCGGTGTCGAGAGTCGCCCGCCGGATCACGTCGTCCGACGCGCCGATCGGCGTCGCGCAGCCACCCGGCACATCGATCAGGGAGAGCACGGAGTGGTCGCCGTCGTCCGAGCCCACGAGGACCACACCGCCGAAGGGGCCGGCCGCGAACGCTTCGGCGGGCAGATCCACGAAGGTCCGGCGCCCGTCGCGTCCGCTGCCGAGCGTCAGTCGCTGTCCCACCAGCCAGCCTGCCCGGAGTCGCGGATCCAGTCGCCACCATGTACCCGCCGATGTCGTCGATGGAGCCACCTGCCTGGTGCACGGCGGCGGCTCCCAGGGGCGTTCGGCCCCGCCGGCCACCGTTGCCGTCACGAGGGCGCCTGACAACGCCACCAGTCCCACCGCGAGCGACCTTGTCTTTCTGGACATCCCTGCAGGCACGACGTTGACCTCCTCCGGCGGCGTAACGGGCGGCCGATGCGGCGGGTCACGAGGGCGGACGGCGCGAGATCTCGCAGTCTGGTGGCCGGCGGTCCACTGGGACTTACCGAGATCTCGCCGAGGCCCAGCGGACAGGCGGCCATGCGGCAGATTCGGGCCCGGAACGGCGTGCCGGTGTGCTAGGCTCGACGTCGATCCTCGTCGACGCCGCGTGGTCGCGAAGCCGGTGCGAATCCGGCACAGTCCCGCTACGGTGACCGCCCCTGCCGGGGCGGAAGTCCGGTCGCCGGCCTCACGGTGCATGCTCGAACCTTCGAGAGAAAGGTAGGCAGGACCGTGCGCATCTCCACCTGAACCCCTCCTTCGATCGGTTCGAAGCGAGGGGTCTTTGCGATCGCGATCGCGGCCCCTCCGGTGCACCACTCCCGGAGGTCCCGAGTTGCCTGCCCATCCTCGCCGGCGTGTCGCCGGCCTCGCCCCCGCCCTGGTCGCCTCGATCGCCCTGCTGCTGGCGGGTTGCACGAGCGCGGGCGTCACCCCCACGCTGACGGCGCCGCCCCTCAGCCCAGCTCCCGTGGCTGATCCCACGACGCCGGCCAGCCCGTCGCCCGCGATCTTCGCCACCGTGACCGACGACGAGGGGACGATCGTCGAGATCCCCATGGAACCGCAGCGGATCGTGTCGCTCACCCCGGCGACGACCGAGATCCTGTTCGCGCTCGGCGCCGGCCCGCGGGTCATCGCCACGACCGACTTCGATGACTACCCTCCCGAGGCGGTCGAGCTTCCGGACGTCGCCAGCTACCAGGCGGTCGACGTCGAGAAGATCGTGGGCCTCGATGCCGATCTCGTCATCGCCGGAGGGAATTTCTTCAACGACCCGAATGCCATCGCCCAACTGCGAGGACTCGGGATCCCGGTCGTCGTCACGTATGCTCCGGACACCGAGGGCGTGCTGGCGGACATCGAGTTGGTCGGGAGGTCGACCGGCCTGACCGGGCCCGCCAGCAGCCTGGTCGCGTCGATGCGGCAGGGATTCGACCAGGTCGGCGCGGCCGTCGCAGGACTGCCGCGCCCGCGCGTGTTCTACGAACTCGACGCCACATCCGACATCTACACGGCGGCGGACGATTCGTTCATCGCGGAGATGATCGTCCTCGCCGGCGGTGAGCCCATCACGACGGGCAGCCCGACCGACTTCGCGATCTCGCTGGAGAAGCTCATCACGGCCGATCCGGAGGTGATCGTCCTTGGTGATGCTGCCTATGGCGTCACGGCTGACGCCGTTGCCGGACGCGCCGGGTGGGGGGTCATGACGGCGGTCCGGGACGGGGCCATTCGCCCGGCGAACGACGTGATCGTCACGCGGCCCGGTCCGCGCCTCGTGGAAGGGCTGCGTGAACTGGCACTGGCCATCCATCCGGGTGCAGCGGTCCCGACCCCGGAGGTCGCGGCGCCCTGAGGGCGCCCGGTCCCCATGGCGACGCGTCAGGAGGTCGTGGCCGTCGACAGCCCGCGTGTGTGGCGGGCGGCGGCGGGCCTGCGCAGCCGCCCGGTCGTGATCGCTTTGCTCGGCATCGGCGCCCTCGTCGTGGCCCTCGTGCTGGGGGTCGGCATGGGATCCGTGGCGATCGTGCCCGGGGAGACCATCGGCATCCTGGGTCATCGGTTGCTCGGTTTGGACATCGCGGGCAGATGGAGCGAGGCGAGCGAGACGATCGTCATGGATCTGCGGCTCCCGCGCGTCCTCACGGCGATGATCGTGGGTACGGGCCTGGCCGTGGCCGGCGCCACGTTCCAGGGCCTGCTGCGCAATCCCCTTGCGGATCCCTACGTCCTGGGTACCGCCTCGGGCGCGGCGCTCGGCGCGGCGATCGCGGTCCTGATCCCGGTGCGGATCGTGGTGCTGGAATTCGGGCTCCTCCACGGGTTCGCGTTCATCGGGGCCCTGGCCGCCGTCTACACGGTGTATCGGCTCGCGCATTCCGGCGGGCTCGCGCCCCTGACCAGTCTGTTGCTGACCGGCTACGCAGTCGGGTCGCTGCTGGCGGCCGGTCTCGCGATGGCGATGTACCTGTCCGGAGCCGCGCTCAACCAGATCTTCTCGTACCTGCTCGGCGGGTTCGACGGCTCGTCGTGGGTCCGGCTCGCCGGCGCCGCGCCGCTCATCATCCTGGGCGGCACGGCGATCATGCTGCGAGCGCGTTCCATCAACGGGATGCTGCTTGGCGAGGAGACGGCCGGCCACCTGGGCATCGACGTCCCGCGTGAACGGGCGATCCTGCTGGCCCTCGCCTCGCTGGTCACCGCGGCCGCCGTCGCTGTCAGCGGCCTGATCGGTTTCGTCGGGCTGGTCGTCCCGCACGTCGTCCGCATGCTAGTCGGCCCTTCGGCGCGGCTGGTCCTCCCCCTCTCCGCCATCGGAGGGGCCGCCCTGCTGACGTTCGCCGACCTGGCGGCGCGGATGCTCGGGGAGATCCCGGTCGGGGTGGTCACGGCCGTGATCGGTGCGCCGTTCTTCCTGGTCCTGCTGCGCCGCGTCCGCGCCGGGTATGAGCTGTGAGCAGACCCGCGATCCGGCTTGCCGGGGTCGACGTCCGCTATCGCGAGCGGGCCGCCCTGCGCAACGTGGACCTCGAGATCGCCACCGGCGAGCGCGTCGCACTCATCGGCGGCAACGGAGCCGGCAAGTCCACCCTGCTGCGGGTCGCCGTCGGGACGCTCGGACCGTCCGCCGGCGGCGTGGAGCTGCTGGGGCAGTCGATCGACGTGCTCGATCGGATGGCCGTCGCGCGTCGGGTCGCCGTCGTGCCACAGGCTGCGACCCTTCCCTTTGCCACGCGCGTCGAGGAGGTCGTGGGACTGGGCCGGATCCCGCACGAGGACCCGTTCCGCGGCGCCCGCGCGTCGGACCGCGCCGCGATCGCGGCGGCGATCGAGCGCGTGGGCGTGGGCCATCTGCTCGGACGTGACGCTCGAGAGCTGTCGCTCGGCGAGCGGCAGCTCGTCCTGATCGCGATGGCGGTCGCGCAGGCGGCCCCGATCCTGATCTTGGACGAGCCGACGGTCCACCTGGACCTGCGGCACCAGGTGGGGACGATGGACCTGTTGGTGGATCTCAACGAGCGTGACGGGACCACCGTCGTCGCCGTGCTCCACGACCTGACCCTCGCCGCGCACTTCTTCCCCAGGCTCGTGCTGCTCGACCACGGCTGCGTCGTGGCGGACGGGAACCCCTCGGAGGTGCTGACGCCGGATCGGATCCGCGACGTCTTCGGGGTGGACCCGGCACTGGTTCGGCTCGGCGCCTGACGCGTGGTACGCTCCCCGACGTGACGCGACGTCGATCGAACGCGCCGGGACGCGTCGGTCCCGACCGCCGTCGGTCCCTCTCGATCCTGGCCGTGCTCGTCGCCCTGGTCGCGGTGGGCTGCGGCGGCTCGCCCGACTCGTCAGGATCCCCATCGCCCGCCGTCCCGACGGCCACGGGCGAGGCAACGGATCCGGCGACGGGCCCGGCTACCACGGGACCCGGTCCCACAGCCGCTCCGGTCACGCCGACGCCGACCGCGCTCGCAAGCGAGGCACCGGCGACCGACGCGCCGACCTCGAGCGCACCAGGTGGGTCAGCCGCGGTCTGTGCCGGAAACGACGACAACCGCGACTTCTATGCGGCGGTCGCGGACGCGGTCGCGTGGCCCGTCTACTGTCCGGTGCTGGGCGAAGGATGGTTCGTCGACGCTGGTCAGTACCGTCTAGCCGGAGGCGGGTGGATGGAGATCGCCTATCAGGGCCCGCGGGGATTGCGACTGGAGCTGCGCGAAGGCGCGGTCTGTGCGGTCGGCGATTGCGTCCTGAACGGGGCCGACGGCGGGGGAGCTGCCTTCGGCGACATGGCCGGCACGCTGCTGCTCCTCGACGAGGGTCGGCTGGCGATCGTCGTGGACGCCGGGGCGAATCCGAGCTGGACGATCGTCGCCAGCGGATTGGATCAGGCGGCGTTCGAGAGCATCGCCGCGGAGCTGGTGCGCGTCGGCGACTGACCGCTCCGAAGATGCCGGGCGTGGGCCATGTCCCGGCGGCCGCGGTCGGGCATGATGGTGGCATGCGGATCGCCGATTTCGCCCTGGAGCGGTACTTCGCCCGCTGGGAGTTCAGCGTCCGACACATGCTGTGCGCCTCGGATGTCCAGGGGATGTCCATGAGTGACGTCCTAAGGCTGGCCGACGACGAGGCACGGGGCCTGTGGGACGACCTGACCCTCGGCTACACGGAGTCGACCGGCCACCCTCTGCTCCGACGGGAGATCGCGCGGCTCTATTCGCACATCGAAGCGGACGATGTCCTGGTCTTCGCCGGTGCCGAGGAGGCCATCTTCTGCATCGCCAACGTGCTTCTGGCGCCCGGAGATCATGCCATCGTGACCTGGCCTGGGTACCAGAGCCTGTACGAGGTGGCCCGGGCGACCGGCGCGGAGGTGGCGCTCCACGAACTGCGCGAGGAATCCGGTTGGGCCGTGGATCTGGGACTCCTTCGTCGGCAGGTCACACCGGCCACGCGACTCATCGTCGTCAACGCCCCCCACAACCCGACCGGGATGCTGCCGGACCGAACCACGTTCGACGGGCTGGCCGAGATCGCCGCAGAGGCAGGTGCGCATCTCCTGGTCGACGAGGTCTACCGCTACCTGGAGTACGACCCATCGGGTCGCCTGCCGGCCGGTGCGGACGCGCTCGCGAACGGTATCTCCCTGGGCGTGATGTCCAAGTCGTTCGCGATGGCCGGCCTGCGGATCGGATGGCTCGCCACCCGCGATCGTGATCTTCTGGCGCGCTGTGCCGCGTTCAAGGACTACACCAGCATCTGCTCGTCAGCGCCCTCCGAGATCCTGGCGCTCATCGGCTTGCGTGCGCGCGACGCGGTCCTCGATCGCTCACGGGCGATCGTGGCGGCAAACCTGGAGCGCCTCGACGCGTTCTTCGACGGCTGGGCAGACCGATTCGCGTGGACCCGGCCCCAGGCAGGACCGGTCGGGTTCGCCAGGCTGACCGTGCCGGGAGTGTCGATCGACGACTGGGCCGCGGGCCTGGTCGAGACCGAAGGCGTCCTCCTGCTGCCGGGTTCGCTGTTCGGCTACGGTGGGAACCACTTCCGGCTCGGTTTCGGTCGGACCGATCTACCGGCCGCACTCGATCGGATGGAAGCGTACGCCGGCGCGACGCTACGCTGACCGGTGGCTTGCGCGCCCCTGACGTGAAGCGGGTCGGAGGCGTGGTCGGCGGCTATAATCCGCCCTGGTTCAGGCCCGACGCCCCCGTCGCGGATCCGCTCCGCCCGTCGTCTTCGGCGCGCCGGCCGGACGCAGGCGCAGCCGGCCCGGGAGTTGTCCTCGGATGCCCTCGACGCTGATCGCCACCCTGCTCGTCAGCCTCCGCCGGACGCGTGCCGCCTGGCCGATCGCCCTCGCCGCCGGCCTCACCTGCATGCTGGCCTCCACCCTGTTGGCGGCGGGCCCGATCTACGCCAGCGCCGTGTCCGTGGCGGGCCTTCAGCGGGTCCTCTCCGATTCTCCGGTGGACGCCGCGAACATCGAAGTGTCGCTGCGGACGGAGGCCGATCAGGCCGATTCCGTGGACGGCGTCGTGTCGTCCGAGCTCGAGCAGGTCCTCGCGGGCATCGGGGGCCCACTGGCGCGCTTCGGTCGTTCGGATTCGTTCGATCTCCCGACGGCGCTGCCGGGACCGATCCCCGACCTCGTCGAGCTCGGCTTCGCCGAGGGGCTGTCCGAGCACGCGACGCTTCTGGACGGAGCGTGGCCCCGGGACGAGGATCGGGGCAGTGGGTCGACGGAGCCCGTGCCGGTCGCGGTCGGCGAGCACGTGGCCATGCCGCTCGGACTCGCCGTTGGCGACGTCCTGCAGCTGGACAGCCGCATCCACCAGGCGTTCTCGGTCCCGGTCCGGATCGCCGGAGTGTTCCGGATCGACGATCCGGCGGACGCATACTGGTGGGGCGAGTCACAGGTTCTCGACGGGCTCGTCACCAGCCAGGACTTCGCGACCCACGGTCCCTTCTTCACCACCCGCGACCAGTTGCTGGCCCGGACGACCGTGGGCCGGCTGCGACTGATCTGGCGCGCCTTCCCGGACCCGGGGAACGTGACGATCGACGACATCGCCGGCCTCGAGGAGCGGATCGGACAACTTGACGGCCGGATCGAGGCCTCGACGTCCGGGATCCCCGTCACGGTGTCGACGACGCTCCCGGAGATCCTCGCCAGGGCCGAGCGCTCGCTCCTGGTGAGCCGCACCGGCGTCCTGCTCCTGACGGTGCAACTCGCAGTCCTGGCTGCCTACGCCGTCCTGCTCAGTGCGGCGCTCCTTGTCGAGCATCGCCGTGTCGACACGGCGATGCTCCGGTCGCGGGGTGCCGGCCCGGTCCGGATCGCCGGCCTGACCCTGGTCGAGGCGGTGCTCCTGACGGTGCCGGCTGCGGTGATCGCCCCATGGGTCGCCGTCATCGCCTTGACGGCCTTCAACGTCGTGGGACCCCTCGCCGCCATCGAGCTGCCGATCGAGCCGGTGGTTTCGCCGGAGGCCTACCTGGCCGCTGCGGCGGGGGCGGCAGGCTGCCTGATCGCCCTGGTGCTCCCGGCCCTCCCGACGAGAAGGTCGTTCGCTGCCGTCCAGCGCGGTGTCTCACGGGCCTCCACGACGCCCACGAGCCAGCGGATCGGGCTCGACCTGGCGCTGCTGGCCGTGGCCGGCCTCGGCCTATGGCAGCTCCGCCTCTACGGCGCTCCGCTCACCCGAACCGTGCAGGGAGCGGTGGGGATCGACCCGCTCCTTGTCGCGGCGCCGGCGATCGGCCTGCTGGCGGGAGCAGTCGTCGCGCTCCGGCTGCTGCCGCTGGTCGCCGGCCTGGTCGAGCGGGCGACGAGCCGCGGCCGGGGCCTCGTCTCGGCGCTGGGCGCTCGCCAGCTCGCCCGCCGGCCGCTCCGCTACACGCGCGCCGC
This sequence comes from Chloroflexota bacterium, assembly GCA_029858845.1. Lineage (GTDB taxonomy): Bacteria > Chloroflexota > Limnocylindria > Limnocylindrales > CSP1-4 > SPCO01. The sequence goes on from JAOUEG010000001.1 coordinate 11,207, forward strand.
GCTGCTGCTGATGCTCGCCATGTCGATGGGGGTCTTCGCCGTGTCATACGGTTGGACGTGGTCCGCATCGCAACACGATCAGGCCGGCTATCAGGTCGGAGCGGACCTCCGCGTCGAGCCTGGGCTGCGCTCGGCGGCGCTTCCGCGCTGGGCGCTGGACAGCGCCTACGGATCGGTCCCCGGGGTGGTCGTGCACATGCCGGTCGACCGGGCCCCGGTGGCGGCCTCCCGCTCGGAGAGTGGTGAGATCGTCGCGCTCGACGCCGCCACCGCGCCATCGATCGTCGTCTTCCGCCCGGACCTCGCCGATGCTGCGCTCCCTGACCTGCTGGCGCCACTCGCCGATGCCCGGCCGGGTCCGGAGCTGGTACGCCTCGCCGGGAAGCCGAGCAGATTGCGCGTCGACGTCTCCACCGCTCTCGACGAGGTCGGCGAGATCGAGTTCGATCCGGTTGCCGACGCGTTCGTCGATACCCCTGCGGACCCGACCCGCATCTCGGCGTGGCGCGGCCTCCGGGCCTCGGTCGTGGTGCGCGACGCCTCGGGGATGCTCTATCGCTTCGCGGGCGAGGCAGACATGATCGGCGGCGGCAGGCACGAGCTCGTCGTGGGGCTCGGGGATCCGGGCGACACGTCCGCCGCCCTCGCCTACCCGCTGGACCTGCTCGCCATCGAGCTCGCCATCAGCCTGCCGCCGAACCACCAGGTATCCGAGGGCGCCATTGTCGTGCTGGGACTCCAGGCCGCCCCCGGAGACGATCCATGGCAGCCTGTCCCCCTCGACCTGGGCGATGGCTGGCGACTGTCGTCCTCGGTCTACGGCCAGCCGCACGACCTCGTCGAGCCGGTTCTGCCGGCTGGCGGGTTGACGGCCACCGTGGGCCGACGGGGCCTCAGCTCCCTGGTCGGCGTCGATGCGTATGGACGGGCAACCGTCCTGACGTTCGCGCCGGCCGTCCTCACCGCCATCGGCGAGGCGACGATCCCGGTCGTTGCCAGCACGCCGTTCCTCGACGCGAGCGCCCGCAGCGTCGGCGATGAACTCATGATCGACCTCGAGGGCCGCCGGCACATGATCGAGGTCGTCGGGGAGGTGCTCGCGTTCCCGACCGTCGAGGCCGACGAGCCGGTCCTCGTGATGGACTTCCCGACGTTGGCCCTCGTTCGCTTCGAGGGCACGGACAGCGTGGATCCGGCGAACGAGTGGTGGCTCGACCTCGGGCCGGGAGAGAGCGCGTCCGTCTCGGCCCGCCTCGAGGCCGCTCCGTTCCAGAGCCGATCCGTGGTCAGCCTGGAGGGCCGGGAGCAGGCGCTCGCGACCGATCCGGTGGCGCTCGGGATCATCGGGGCCCTGAGCATCGGATTCGTCGCCGCCGCGCTGTTCGCCGTCGTCGGTTTCGTGGTGAGTGCGGCCGTCTCTGCGCGGGAGCGCGTGTCGGAGTTCGCCCTGCTGCGCGCCCTCGGCCTGTCTCCCGGGCAGCTGTCCGGCTGGCTGTCGCTGGAGAACGTGGTCCTTGCCGCGGTCAGCCTCGTGGCGGGCACGGCACTGGGCCTGCTGATCGCCTGGGTCGTCCTCCCGTTCGTCACGGTCACCCAGGAGGCCCGGATCCCGTATCCGCCGGTCATCCTGGAGGTGCCCTGGGCGACCATCGTTGTCCTCGAGGTCGTGAGTATCATCGCCCTCGGGGCGACGGTCATCGTCCTTGCCTGGCTGCTGCGTCGGATCGGCCTGGCAGCCGTCCTGCGGACCGGGGAGGACTGACGGTGCGCACGGTCGCAGCGGTCGCCGCCCTGCTCCGCCGCCTCCGGGTGGAGCGTGAGGCCGTCGTGCTCCTGTTCGTCCTGGTCGCTGTCACCAGCCTCCTCGTCGCGATCAGCCCCCGGCTCTTCCAGCGCGTGAGCGACGACGGCCTGCAGTACGAACTGGCCGACTCCACGGTCGTGCAGCGCAACCTCCAGTTCTCGACCGTGTCCCAATTCACGCGCGTGGAGGCTCGCGGCCAGGAGATCTGGGAGCGCCTTCCTCCATCGGTCCAGGCGATCGTGGACCAGCGGCGCTTTGCCCTCGAGACGCCGCGATTCGTCCTGCTCGATCCCCCCAACTACGCCACCAGCGTCGCCTTCCAGTACCAGGACGGCATCGAGGAGCAGGTCACGTTCGAAGCAGGCCGCCGGCCACTCGCCGTGACCCCACGCACCGATGGCGCGGGCGTACCTCGTTTCGAGGTCGCCGTATCGACGGCCACGGCAGAGGCGATCCTGGTGGGGATCGGCGACGTCCTTCGGGCCCGCGTCGATGCGTCAGACCCGATGCTCCGGCGCATCTGGCCCCGCCCCGTCACCGAGATCGACTTCGAGGTCGTGGGCCTGTACCGGGTCGACGAGCTGGAGGACCCCTTCTGGTTCGGCGAGAGCCGGATGGCCCGCATCGCCGTGACCGGGACGGAGGAGTTCCCGCTGGCGCTTGCCTCGGCCATGTTCGCGCCCGGTGCGTACCCGGACTTCCGCGAGCTCGGGCTTCCGATGTCATACCGCTGGCGCTACTTCGTTGCCACGGACCGCATCGACGATGCCTATCTCGAGACGCTCACGCCGGACCTTCGGCGCCTGGAATCGACCTTCGGATCCACGACCGGGACGCCGGGGGACCTGACCTATCGCACCGGGCTACTGGACATCGTGGACCGGTACGAGGCCCTCCGGGCAACGACGCAGGCAGCAGTCTCGGTCGCGGCGATCGGTCCCATCGGCGTCGCCATCGGCGCCGTGAGCCTCATCGCGCTCATCATCGTCGGGCGCCGGCGAACAGCCCTGGTGCTCGTCCGAGGCCGGGGCGCGTCCGCGAGGCAGGTCCTCGCCGCCCAGCTGTGGGAAGGCCTCCTGGTCACGGTGCCGGCGGCCCTCATGGGCGTGGTCCTGGCCTACCTGGCGGTCGAGGCCCGACCCGATCCGTCATCGACGCGCGGGGCCGTCGTGGTCGCGCTCGCCACGACCGCCCTGCTGCTTGCGGCAGCCTGGCCGTGGGCACGTCGCGCCCGTCGCGATCTCGAGCGCGACGACCCAGACGTGCGGCGCACGACCCCCCGGCGGCTAGTGGTGGAAGCGACCGTCGTCGGTGTCGCCCTGTCTGCTACGTGGCTCCTCCGGGAACGAAGCATCGGCGGGGAGGGGGTCCTTGGATTCGATCCGTTCCTTGCCGCCGCCCCGGTGCTGGTGGGCATCGCCGTCGGCTTGATGGCGATCCGCGTCTATCCGCTGCCGATCCACCTGCTCGCGGCTGTCACCGCACGTCGGAGGGACCTGGTGCCCGTCCACGGCTTGCGCAGTATCGGTCGCCACCCCGGGGCGGCCTACCTGCCGCTGCTCGTCATGACCCTCACGATCGCGATCGGCGTGTTCTCCTCGGTCATCGAGACGAGCATCCAGCGCGGCCAGTTCGCGGCATCGTGGCAGGAGGTCGGCGCCGATTTCCGGATCGAGGCGGTTCCAGGCAGCACGCTCGGATCGGTCGCGGACCCGGTCACGGTCGATGGTGTCGAGGCCTCCGCCGCCGCGCTCAACCTCCTTGTCCCGCCGGCATTCGGATCACCCGGCAGTGCCACCGGCGTGATCCTCCATGCCATCGAGCCGGTCGACTACGAGGCGGTCGTGGCGGATTCGCCGGCCGCGATCTCCCTGCCGCCGGTGATCCGGCAGGCGCCAACGGATCCGGCGATCGGCACGCCCGCGATGCCGATCCCGGCGCTCCTCTCGAGCCGGGCTCCCAATGGCTGGCCCGTTCGCGGTGTGGGGGACACGCTCGCGCTCCAGGTCAAGGGGCAGGCATTGGAGTTCGTCATCGTTGGTTTCGTCGAATCGTTCCCAGGTCTTCGCTTGGGTTCGACCTTCGTCGTGGCTCCGCTCGAATCGGTGTTCGCCGCGTACGACGTGGCACCTATCGCGCCGTCGATGCTGTTCGTTCGCGGACCCGCCTCCGTCGGGCCGGGGCTGCACGGGCTGCTGGACGCCACGTCGGGCGAGGAGACGGAGATCTCGCGCCAGCAGCAGTACGACGCGGTCCGCGCGGCGCCGCTCGTGGCAGCCGTCGGAGGCGGGTTCCTGATGGCGCTCGCCATCGCGACTGCGTACGCCGCCCTGGCCGTCGTGGCCGTGGTCGCGCTCGATGCCCGGCGTCGAGCGCGCGAACTCGCCTTCCTTCGGACGCTGGGCTTGAGCGAGCGCCAGCTCGTCGGCCTCACGGTCGTCGAACATGCGCCGCCGGTCCTCGTAGCGGTCGCGATGGGGGTCGGGCTCGGCCTCGTCGTCGCCTGGCTGCTGGAGCCGGGTCTGGGGCTCGCGGTGTTCATCGGCCCGCAGGCCCCGGTGACCGTCCAGGTGGATTGGGCGGCCGTCGCCGCCGTGATCGGGGCGGTCATCGCGGTGGTGATCGTGGCGATCGGGTCCAGCTCGTGGGTGGCCCGCCGATCCAGCCCGACGGATGCGCTCCGGATGGGCGAGGGCTGAGCGGTGGATGATAGGAGCGACATGAACGGATCCCTGCCCGAGATCATCGATCTGCCGAGCGCGGAGAGGCGCGCCCGCCAGCCGCGTCCGCGGTTCGGCGAGCGGACCATGATCGTGTGCGACAACCTGGTCAAGATCTACAAGATCGCGGACCTCGAGGTGGTCGCCCTGCAGGGCCTCGATCTCCTCGTGGAGCGGGGCGAGTTCGTCGCCATGGTCGGAGCGTCGGGGTCCGGCAAGAGCACCCTGCTCAACGTCCTCGGCGGGCTCGACGTCCCATCCGCCGGACGTGCCGTCGTCGCGGGCCATCAACTGACCGAGCTCAGCTCGCAGGAGCAGACGCTCTACCTGCGGCGGGTGATCGGGTTCGTGTGGCAGCAGACGGCCCGCAACCTGCTCGGGTATCTGACCGCGCAGGAGAACGTCGAGTTGCCGATGGTCTTCGACGGCGTTCCACGCCCCGCCCGGGAGGCGCGCGCCCGGGAGCTGTTGGCGCAGGTCGGCCTGGCCGATCGTGCCGGTCATCGGCCGGACCGGCTGTCCGGAGGCGAGCAGCAGCGGGTGGCGATCGCCGTCGCCCTCGCCAATGAGCCGGACGTCCTGTTGGCGGACGAGCCGACCGGCGAGCTGGACACGGCGACGGCGGGCGAGATCTTCGATCTCATGCGCCGGGTCAACCGCGAATCCGGCGTGACCATCGTGGTGGCGACCCACGACCCATTGGTCAGCACCCAGGTGAGTCGCACCGTGGCCATCCGGGACGGACGCGTCAGCAGCGAGGTGCTCCGGGAGCGGGCCGGGTCGGAGGAGAGTGGCCACCACGTGGAGGCTACCGAGTACGCGGTCCTGGACCGGGTCGGTCGGCTCCAGTTGCCACGGACCCATGTCGAGGCCCTCGGCCTGGAGCGGCGGGTCCGGCTGGATCTCGAGGAGGACCACATCGCCGTCTGGCCGGATCGCCGTGCTGACGGTCCGTCGTCACCGCCGCGAGACCCGGGAACCACGCGACCGGAGGGCCAGCCACGCGCATCGGATGGGCCCGAGCAACGCGACGGAGCGCCGGAGCGATGACCGGACCGATGGACCGGTCGACCATCGGACCGATGGTGGAGACCCGCGGCCTCGGCCGGGAGTTCGAGGTGGGGACGGTCGTGGTCCATGCCCTGCAGGACGCCGATCTTCGCGTCCACCGCGGCGAACTCGTCGCCATTCGCGGGCGCTCCGGTTCCGGCAAGACCACGTTGCTGTCGTTGATCGGTGGGCTGGATCGTCCGACGGCCGGCCAGGCCTTCGTCGACGGGGCATCGGTCGGTGAGATGAAGTCGGATGAGCTTGTGGAACTGCGGCGTCGGAAGATCGGTTTCATCTTCCAGGCCTTCGGCCTGCTCTCGATCCTGACCGCGGCGGAGAACGTCGAAGTGCCGCTTCGCCTTGTCCAGACGCCGCCGCAGGAGCGCGAGGACCGGGTGCGCGTCCTGCTCGAGCTGGTGGGCCTCGGAGAGCGGGCTCAGCACCGACCACATGAGTTGTCGGGCGGCGAGCAGCAGCGGGTCGCCATCGCCCGAGCCTTGGCCAACCGTCCGGACCTCCTGCTGGCCGACGAGCCGACCGGCCAGCTCGACTCGCACACGGGACGCGCGATCATGAGCCTGCTTCGCGCGGTCGTCCGCAGCGAGGGGGTGACCGCGCTGATCGCCACGCACGATCCGATGCTGATCGACCTGGCCGATCGTGTCATCGAGCTTCGCGACGGCCGGATCGTCAGCGAAGACGGATCGTGATTCGCGGACGCTGATCGGAGACCGACTAGCGCGCGTCGTCCGGGGCGCCGGGAACGTCGACCGTGGGCAGCTCCCATGTCCATGTGTGCAGGCGCTTGAGCAGTCGTCGGCCGGTCAGGTCCAGATGGATCGGCGTGACCGCGATCCGGCGGTTCACGACCGCGTGGAAGTCGGTTCCCGGGACCGACAGGCCGGAAGGTGGCGGCCCTCCGATCCAGAAGTACGGGATCCCGCGCGGATCCATGCGCTCCAGCAGTTCATCCGAATAGACCCGGCGACCGAGGCGGGTGATCTCGATGCCCTCGCACTCCTCCAGGGTGACCGCGGGCACGTTGACGTTGATGAGTTCGCCGCGAGACAGCCCCTCTCTGAGGATGTTGCGCGCCACCACGGTCGCGGCCATGGCGGCCAACGAGAAATCGGGGTGCTCGTAGTACTCCTGCGAGATCGCGAAGGCCGGACAGCTGTTGATGACGGCCTCCATCGCGGCGCTGACCGTGCCCGAGTAGGTGATGTCGTCGCCGAGGTTGGCCCCGTAGTTGATGCCGGACGCGACGAGGTCGAAGCCGTGTCCGAAATACCCGAGGAACGCGATGCTGACGGCATCGGTCGGCGATCCGTCCACCGAATAGGCGAGTGACCCGTCGGTCAGGGTCCGTTCCCGGACCCGCAGCGGACGCATCAGCGTCTTCTGATGCCCGACGGCGCTCTGGTTCGTGTCCGGCGCCACGACCGTGACGTCGCCCATCGGCTCGAGCGCCTGCTTGAGGGCGAGCAGGCCCCGTGATTCCACGCCGTCATCGTTGGTGATGAGGATGCGCGGCCGGCTGGTCCATGTCGGGACAGGTCGGGCCGGGGTCCGCAGCGCGCGCGGCCCACCCCGGAGGGCACCGCCGGCGAGTGGCTCGCCGCGCTCCTTGTCCACGTCCCGGCGCTCCGAACGAGCTCGCTCGCGGGTCATGTCCATGTCCGGACTGCCAGGGGGTGACGGCGGCGTCGATGGATCCTTGCTCACGTCTCGTCCGCGACATCCTCGGCCTGACCGGGTGCCGGTTCGCGCGGCACGCGCACGGGTCGGCCTTCCCGCTCGCTCAGGCGCCGAGCCGCCCGATCGGCGACCGTCCGCTCCCCGGATGTCAGGTGCAGGTAGTGCAGGAAGAAGGCGGACGCGACCGCCGCGACCGGGATGCCGAAGATGGCGCCCGGGATGCCCGCCACGCGAGACCCGATGAGGACGGAGCCGAGGACGACGATCGGGTGGATCCCGACAGCCCCCTGCATGATCCGTGGCTGCAGGACGTTCATCACGACGAACCAGCCGATCACCATGATGATGAGCGTCGGCAGTAGGGCGGATGGCACGAATACGAGGGCGACGATGACCGGCGGTGCCCAGGATACGAACGGTCCGAAGAACGGGATCGCCATCAGGATGCCGGCACTGACCGACGTGAGCGCCTGGAGCGGCAGGCCCAGCAGCAGCGAGGCGAGCAGCGCCACGCCGAAGTAGGTGACGCCCATGACCACCTGGCCACGGAGGAAGCCGCCGAACGAGCGGGCCACGGATGTCTGCAGGAGGCGGGCCTCGTCCGCGAACGACGGCGGGACGAGCCGGAACAGGAACGCCATGATCGGGTCGCGGTCGATGACCATGTAGATGGACAGGAAGAAGATGATCAGCGTCAATCCGATCGCGCCGATGCTGGCCACGGCGAAGGACTGCAGCGGCTGGATGAGGGTGACCGCGACGTCGTCGAGATTGTCCAGCAGCGTCAGGGCCTGGGCCGCGACGTCCACCTGGCCGAGGCCGATCGAGTCGAGCAGGCCTTGGAGCGGGGCGACGATCGTGTCGATGTCCTGCCGGATCTGCGGGATCGAGGCGACGAACTGGGTGATCGAGGTGGCCAGGGCCTCGGCGACCACCAGTCCCACGACGACAAGGGTGACGACGATCAGGGTGTAGACGAGGACGACGGCGAGCACTCTCGGCAGGCCCGGGAGCCCGGCCGCGATCCGCGTCACGATCGGGCTTACGACGAACGCCAGCAGCCAGGCCAGGAAGAACGCCAGCAGGATGTCGCTGAAGATGCTCAGCGCCGACGCCGTCAGGCTGACGGCGATGAAGAACAGCACGACCGTGCCGAAGGTCAGGACGAGGCCGACGAGTCGGCGCTCGCGATCGGTCGGACGGAAGGCCTCCATCATCGTCCCGTCAGCGCAGGCCCATCTTCTCGCGGACCTCGGCCATCGTTGCCTGGGCGATCGGGCGAACGCGTTCGGCGCCCGCGTCCAGGATGCGCTCGATCCGCTTCGGATCGGCCATCAGTTCCCGGTAGCGCTCGCGCGGCTCTGCGTAGTGGCGGAGGACCCGTTCCGCGAGAAGCTTCTTGGTGTCCACGCAACCGGTGCGGGCGGTCCGCTCGCCCTCCCAGATCTCCTCGTAGTCGTCCCCGAACGAGCGATGGAGCTGGCAGACGTTGCAGACGTCCGGCCGACCCGGATCGGTGCGCAGGATGCGGCGAGTATCCGTGACCATGGACATGATCTGGCGACGGACATCCTCCTCGGGGGCGAAGATATCGATGGCGTTGCCGATCGATTTGCTCATCTTGCGGACCCCATCCGTGCCGAGGACGATCGGCGCCTCGGTGTGGACCGCGAGGGGTTCCGGAAAGGTCTCGCCGTAGCGGTTGTTGAAGCTGCGAACGATCTCCCGTGACAACTCCAGATGCGCCGCCTGGTCCTTGCCGACCGGCACGAGGCTCGCCTTGTAGATGATGATGTCGGCCGCCTGCAGGACCGGATACGACAGCAGGCCGTGGTTGACGTCCTCCGGCTGGTTCTGCTTCTTCTCCTTGTAGGTCGGGGTGCGCTCCAGCCACGAGACCGGCGTGACCGTCATCAGCAGCCAGGCCAGCTCTGTGTGCTCCGGACGATGGCTCTGCACGAACAGGGTGCACCGTTCGGGGTCCAGTCCCAGGGCGAGCAGGGCGGCCGCCATCTCGCGTGTCTGGAGCCGCAGCCGGTCGGCATCATGGAGGCTGGTCAGCGCGTGGTAGTCGACGATGCAGTAGATCGCCTCGTAGTCCCATTGCAGGCGCACGTAGTTGCGGATCGCCCCCAGGTCGTTCCCGATGTGGGGGGCGCCGGATGGCTGGATCCCCGAGAAGATCCGCGGCCGCGAGGTCGGCGCATCGACGGGGGACGGGGCCGGGGCGGTCTCTGTCGTCATCGCGCCCGAGTGTAGCCCACGCTTCATGCTCCGCGAACGGCGGTCGTTGGGGTAGAGTCCGTCCATGGTCGCCATGCATCCACTGGATGCTCTGTGTGCAGCGGCGAGAGCGGATCCGGAGCGTTTCTGGGGCGAGGTCGCCGAGGACATCGTTCCGTGGTTCCGTCGCCCCGACCGGGTCCTCGTCCATGAGCCACCGACCTTCCGCTGGTTCGAGGGCGGTCGCACGAACATGGCCTGGACCGCGCTCGACCACCAGGTCGAGCAAGGTCGCGGTGAGCAGGTCGCCCTGATCGCCGCGGACGAGCGCGGCGGACGCCGCCGGTGGACCTACCGGGAGCTCCTTGACGAGGTTCGGAGCATCGCCGCCGCCCTGCGCGGCCTCGGCGTCGGTCGCGGCGACCGGGTCACCATCTACATGCCGACGACGGTCGAGGCGATCGCCACGATGCTGGCCGTCGTACGGATCGGCGCCATCCACTCCGTGGTGTTCGCGGGGTTCGGCGCAGGCGCACTCGGCAACCGGATCCGGGCCTCGGGCTCGCGCGTGGTGGTGGCCGCCGACCTGACCTACCGGAAGGGCAAGGACGTCCCGCTGGAGGGCATCGTCGACGCGGCCCTGCGGGATGACCCGGGTTCGGTGGACGTGATCGTCATGCACCGTCGCGGCAGCGATCGCGCCGGGCCCGCCTCCGGCAACGCTCCGCCCAAGCTGGACTGGGATGACTTCATCAGCGGTGGCGCGGGGCATCCGGATCGGCACGAGGAGATGGAGTCGAACGAGCCCGCCTACATCCTGGCCACGTCCGGGACGACGGCCACACCGAAACTCGCCGTCCACACTCACGGCGGCAACCAGGTGCAGATCGCGGCGATGGGCCAGTGGCTGATGGGGCTGCGCGCCGGAGAGGTGTGGTGGTCGATGTCCGACATCGGCTGGATCGTCGGCCACAGCTACATCGTGTATGCGCCGCTCATGGCCGGGGTCACGACCATCGCCTACGAAGGTGCTCTCGATCACCCCGGACCGGATGCGACCTGGGCACTCATCGAGGAGCTCGGCGTCCAGGGTCTGTTCACGTCGCCGACGGGCGTCCGGCTGCTGATGCGAGCCGGAGCCGAACCGGCCCGAGCCCACGACCTGTCCAGCCTGGAGCGGATCTTCTGTGCCGGTGAGGTCCTCAACGCCCCCGCCTGGCGATGGCTGACCGAGGAGGTCTTCGAGGGCCGCGTCCCGGTCATCGACAACATGTGGCAGACGGAGACCGGCGGCCCGATCTTCGGCAACCCCTATGGCCTCGGCCTCCTGCCGATCAAGCCGGGCTCGGCAGGCGTGCCGCTGCCGGGCACGGAGGCGGCGGTGGTCGGTCCGGATGGCGAGCAGCTGCCGGCTGGCCAGAAGGGCATCATGGTGCTGCGTCGTCCGTTCCCCGGCCTGATCGCGACGCTGTGGGGCGAGCCGGAGCGATACGCGACGGACTATTGGTCGCGGATCCCGGGGTCGTACTACGTCGGTGACGCGGCGCATATCGACGAGGACGGTTATGTCTGGTTCTCCGGCCGCGCCGACGAGATCATCAAGATCGCCGCCCACCGCCTTGGCACGATCGAGGTCGAATCCGCCTTCCTGCGCCATCCGGGCGTCGCGGAGGCGGGCGTGACCGGGCGGCCAGACGAGCTCCGTGGCGAGGTCATCGCGGCGTTCATCGTGCTCAGGGCCGGGTACGTGCCGTCGGACGATTTGCGCTCGGAGCTGTTGGCGACGCTGCGCGACGAACTCGGCCCGATCGCCGTGGTCGGGGAGCTTTCGTTCGTCGACATGCTGCCGAAGACGCGGAGCGGCAAGATCATGCGGCGCGTCCTGAAGGCCGTGGTCGCCGGGGTCGACCCGGGCGATATCACGACGATCGAGGACGGCGCCTCCGTCGACGAGGCGCGTGCCGCGATCGCGCTGCTCAAAGATGGCGCCCGCTGAGCGGAGCGCCGCCATCGCCCGCGTCGGCGCCGTCTACTTCGACCTGTATGGGACCCTGGTCGACCTGGGCCCGCTCGACGCGGCCTGCGAGGCCGTCGTTCCCGGTCATGGCGCGGACTTCGCCAGGGCGTGGCGGGCCGAGCAGATCCGCCTGACGTGGCTGAGGACGATCATGGTCACGTGGGTCGACTTCGAGCGGGTGACCGAGGCCGCGCTGCGAGCGATCGCCACCCGCTTCGATGTCGATCCGTCGACCGCTTCGGGTCTCCTCGGCGGGGCTTTCGACGCCCTTCCGGCACGGCCTGAGGCACCGGCGGCCATCGGATCGCTGCGGGCCGCCGGCATCCGCGTCGGCGTGCTCTCCAACGGGAGCCGCCCGATGATCGGTCGGGCGCTGGCCGACACGACCCTGGCCGGGCTGTTCGATGACCTGCTCTCGGTCGACCAGGTCCGTCGGTTCAAGCCGGATCCTGCCGTCTACGCGATGGCCGTGCGTGCGAGTGGCCTGGAACCCGCCGAGATCGGGTTCGTCACGGCCAATGACTGGGATGCCGTGGGCGCCGCCGCGTACGGCTTCCGGGTCGCCTGGCTCCGTTCGCCGGGTGCCCCGGAGCCGCCGTCCGTCGGTGCTCCCGACCCTGCGGTGGCCACCTGGGCCGGTCTGTCACGGTTCGCGACCGACTCTTCCGGGATGTGAGGACCGGCCGCCGGCCACGGGGTCCGCTACCATTCCACGCGATGCTCGCCCGTCACCGCTCCACGTGCCCGTGACTCGTCCGCCGCTTCGCGTCGGGGTGCTTGGTGCCGGCACGGTCGGGCGTGCCGTCGTGGATGGATTGACGAACCATCCGGAGCGTCTCGTCGCGACTGATGGAGCGCCGCTGCGACTGGCGGGCATCGCCGTGCGCGACCTGGACCGGGCTCGCCTTGCCGGTCTGCCGGCGGAGCTGCTGACGGACGCGCCCGCCCACCTGGTGGCCGACCCCGATGTCGATGTCATCGTCGAGTTGATGGGAGGCGACGAGCCCGCACGAACGCTCATCGCCGCCGCGCTCGCCGCGGGCAAGGCGGTCGTCACCGCCAACAAGCACGTCATCGCCCACCACGGCCCGGTCCTGGAGGCTGCCGCCCGTCGGACCGGGGCGGCGTTCCGTTTCGAGGCGGCCGTTGGCGGGGGGATCCCCGTCCTGTCGCCCCTGGCCTCCGACCTCGCCGGCAACGAGATCCGGCGCGTCCGCGGGATCATCAACGGGACCACCAACTACATCCTCACCGCGATGGCGCAGGACGGTCGGTCGTACGAGGAGGTCCTGGCGGATGCCCAGGAACTGGGCTACGCCGAGGCCGACCCGAGCGGCGACGTCGAGGGTGACGACGCCGCCAACAAGCTCGTGATCCTGGCTCGTCTCGCCTTCGGTCGGTGGCTCGACCCGGCCACGATCGGCCGGCGAGCGCCCACCGCCCGGGGGATGGGCCGCCCGGGGATCACCGGTGTGACCGACCTCGAGATGGAGGGTGCGGCAGCCCTGGGCCTGACGATCAAGCTACTGGCGACGGCGACCCGACGCGACGACGAGGTGGAGGCGGCCGTCATGCCGACCGCGATCCCGGCGGACAGCCCGTTCGGGTGGACCGATGGCGTGGTCAACCGGGTCGAGGTGGATGCGGATCCGCTCGGCACCGTCAGGCTCGCCGGCCCCGGCGCCGGCGGTCCCGCCACGAGCAGCGCGGTACTGGGCGATCTCGTGGCCGTCGCCCGCGACCGCGGCTCCACGTGGGCCGGGCTGTTGCCCGCGACCGACCCGGCTGGGCCGGCTGCCGATCCCCTGGACGGTCCCCGCCACTGGTATGCATTCCTGCCGGCAGTCCGCGCCGACGTCCCGCTCCCCGGCGCCCTGGACCACGCTGCCGCGGTGGACTTCGAGGACGGCACCGCGATCCGCAGTGAAGTCGTGTCGCTTGCCGAGGCCAAGGCGGCCTTCACGGCGATCCTGCCCGAGGGCGCGGACGTCACGCTCTATCCCGTCGATGACTGATCGGCGATCCGAGGCGAGCCTGCAGGCCAGGCCCCGTCTTCTGGAGCGCTATCGCCGATTCCTGCCCGTGACGGACGCGACGCCCGCGCTCACGCTCGGCGAGGGTTTCACCCCCCTCGTGCACGCGCCGCGACTCGGTGCCGCCATCGGCGCGCCGAACCTGTACCTCAAGTTCGAGGGCCAGAACCCGACCGGCTCGTTCAAGGATCGCGGCATGGTGATGGCGGTGGCCAAGGCGATCGAGCGTGGCGCCCGGGCCATCGTGTGTGCCTCCACGGGCAATACCTCCGCGTCGGCGGCCGCCTACGGAGCAGCTGCCGGCCTCGAGGTCATCGTCATCCTGCCGCGAGGGCAGATCGCGCTCGGCAAGCTGCTCCAGGCGCTCGTCGCGGGCGCCAGGGTCGTCGCGGTCGACGGCAACTTCGACCAGGCGCTCGACATCGTGCGCCGCCTGGCCGAGCAGGACGACCACCCTGTGACCCTGGTCAACTCGGTCAACCCGTTCCGCATCGAAGGGCAGAAGACCGGCGCTTTCGAGATCTGCGACGACTTGGGCAGGGCGCCGGACGTCCTGGCGATCCCGGTCGGGAACGCTGGCAACATCACCGCGTACTGGGCCGGCTTCAAGGAGTACGCGGCGGTCGGGATGGTCGGCTCGACGCCGGCGATGTGGGGGTTCCAGGCGGCCGGCGCCGCCCCGATCGTCCAAGGGCGACGGGTTGACCGGCCGGAGACGGTCGCGACCGCGATCCGCATCGGCAATCCGGCATCCTGGGAGCGTGCCGTTGCCGCTCGCGACGAATCCGGCGGCGGGATCGAGGCCGTGACGGACGAGGAGATCCTCGCCGCCTACCGGGACCTGCCCCGACTCACCGGGATATTCTGCGAGCCCGCTTCGGCGGCCAGCATCGCCGGCGTCCGCAAGATGGCTGCGTCCGGTCGGATCGATCCGGATGCCACCGTAGTGGCTGTGCTCACCGGGCATGGCCTCAAGGATCCCGACACGGCCGGAACGCAGGTTCCGGGCGTCATCGAATCAGCACCGACTCTCGGGGCGGTCGCCGTCGCCCTCGGTTGGACGTAGGGAGACGAACGTGGTTGCCAACTGGCTTGCGGAACTCGATGGTCGCAGCGTCACGGTCGAGGCGCCCGCATCCTCCGCCAATCTCGGGGCTGGATACGACTGCCTGGGTGTCGCCCTTGCGCTGGTGAACCGTGTCGAGGTCGAGGTCCGCTCCTGGAGTCGCGGCGAGATCGAGCTGGAGATCGACGGCGAGGGTCGCGGCGAGCTGCCCGGGAACCACGAGAACCGCTTCGTTCGCGGCCTCGAGTCGGCGCTCGAGTCGGCGCGAGGGCCGCTCCCTGACGGCGTCGGCTGGCGCATCAAGATGCACAACGAGATCCCCCTGGCGCGCGGCCTCGGGTCCTCCGCCGCCGCGACGACGGCGGGCGTCGTTGCCGCCAACGCGCTCCTTGACGGTTCGCTTGACCGGGCGACGCAGCTGCGGGTCGCGACCGAGGTCGAGGGCCATCCGGACAACGCCGCGGCCGTGCTCCTGGGTGGGTTCGTGGTGAGCGCGTTGACAGCGGAGGGAGTCGAGGCGGTCCGCTTCGATGTGCCGCGCGACCTTCGGGCGGTCCTGTTCGTGCCTGAGTTGCGCCTGTCCACCGATGCCATGCGACGGGCGCTGCCGGCCAAGGTGCCCCTGGAGGACGCGGTCGCCAATCTCGGCGCCGTCGCGGTCGGCGTCGCGGGCCTCGCGGCTGGCCGGACGGACCTGCTGCGCCACCTGACCGTGGATCGGCTCCATGAGCCGTATCGAGCGAAGGCCTTTCCCCAGCTTCCGCGGCTCGTCGCGGCGGCCCGTGACGCCGGGGCCCTCGGCGCCTGCCTGTCCGGCGCCGGGTCCTCCGTCCTCGCCTTCACGGACTCGATGGCCGACATCACGAGGATCGAGGCAGCATTCGCGGCCGTCGCCGCGGATACGGATCTCGAGGGTCGCATCCGGGTCATCGAGCCGCGGAACGCGGGGGCCAAGGTCGTCGCGACGGCCTGAGCGCCCCGGGCCGCTTGACGGCCGGGCCAGACTCGTGGCATGGACGGTCTCGGTCAGGCGGTCGGAGACGGCATCACGGGTCTCATGTCCGGGGCGTTCGACGCGATCGGCGCGGCGTTGCGCGGCATCGTGGACGCCGGCAACCGCGCGCTCCCGAGCGGTCTGTTCTGGGTCCTGATCTTCGTCCTCCTCGTGGCCGGAGCTTGGACCCTGGCCAAGCGCTAGGGTGCGATCAGGTTCCTTCCGTCCACTCC
>JAOUEG010000088.1 GCA_029858845.1 Chloroflexota bacterium
GAACCGGAGCCGGTCGTCGTCGAGGACATCGGCCGCGGACGGCATCCCGTGCGCGGCGGGGATGAGCCGATCGGCGATCGCAGCGAGGGTGGCGCGTTCGTCTGCACCCAGGCCCCCGTACGGGTCCCCGGCCACGGCGCTCACGCCGGCACCTGCTGCTGAGCGCGCGTCTCGACGATGCGGTCGGCCGCTCGCAGGGCGATCGCGACGATCGTCGACGTCGGGTTCACGCCGGACGATGTGACGAAGCACGAGCCGTCCACGACGTACAGGTTCGGGACGTCGTGGGTGCGGTTCCAGCGGTCGAGCACGGACGTCCTGGGATCGTCGCCCATCCGGGCGGTGCCGAGCAGGTGCCAGCCCGAATAGCGCATCAGCCGGTCAACCTCGATCTTGTAGGCACCCGCGGCATCCATCGATTCCTTCGCCCGCTCGATGTGGAAGTCGAGCATCCGGCGGGCGTTGTCCGCCATCGAGTAGTGGACCTCGGGCGCGGGGATGCCGGACGAGTCGGTCACCGTCGACGAAAGCGTGATGTGGTTGGCCTCGTCGGGCAGGTCCTCGGCGAACAGACCCCAGTTGGCGCCGTGTCCGAGATGCGTCCGGACATGGGTATGGTGGTCGGGACCCCAGATCTGCTCGCCGGCTCGGCTGGGGAGCGCCGTGTTGATCGGCCCGCCGGTCGGCGCCAGGCCCCATCGGGCGCCCCGGACGAAACCGCGCCGCTCGTCCGTCTCGTAGAACTCGAGCGATTCGATGAGGTCCCCGAATTGGCCCTGCCAGCTCTGGAGCGGCTCGTCGAACAGGCCCGCGACGTTGGCGAACGGGTGCATCATCAGCCGCTTCCCGACGAGCCCGGAGGAGTTGGCCAGCCCGTCCGGATGGGCCGAGCTCGCGGAGAGCAGGAGCAGACGCGACGTGCCGATCGCGTTGGCCGCGAGGATGACCACGCGCGCCGGTTCGAAATGCTCGCGACCGTCCGCGTCGATCCAGGTCGCGCCGGTCGCGAGGCCTCGCGCGTCGGTCTCGATGCGACGAACGCGGGCACCGGTCACGAGCCGGGCGCCCTGGGCGATCGCCTTCGGCCAGTGGGTCAGGTCGGCCGACGCCTTGGCCCCCTCGTTGCAGCCGGATTGGCAGGTGCTGCGCTGGACGCACGGCCGCCGGCCGTCGTACGGGACCGAGTTGATGGAGTTGAACTCCGGCCACCAGTGCCAGCCGAGCTTGGTGTGGGCGCGCGCCAGCTTCAGCCCGGCCGATCCGATGGGCAGGGGCGGCATCGGCGCGTCCTCGGTGTCGGGCGGGTAGGCCGGATCGCCGGGCAGACCGGACACGCCGAAATCGCGATCGGTGCGATAGAAGTACGGCAGCAGCTCGAAGTAGTCGATCGGCCAGTCGTCGGCGATGCCGTCGAGCGAGCGCACCCGGAAGTCGGACGGGAGGGCCCGCGGCCAGGCGCCGGCGAAGATGATCGTCGAGCCGCCGACCGCGCTGTACATGAGCGGCGAGACCGGCGTGTCGTCTTCGACGATCGGGTAGTCCTGTGCGAGTCCGCGGATGTTCGGACTGGTCGCCCAGTCCTTGCGCGCCTTCAGCTCCCAGTCGAGCTTGTTGCCGGGATAGTCCTCCCGATCGAGCCACTCGCCCTGCTCGAGGCAGACCACCGAGAAGCCTGCCTCGGCGAGCCGCTTGGCCACGACACCTCCGGACGGGCCGGCGCCGACGATCAGGACGTCCGCGGGTTCGATGGCCATGGCTGACTCCCTTCGAAGGCGGACCAGGCGACGGGACCGGTGCGACGGCACGGCTGCCGATCGACGTCTGGCCGGGGCTCATAGCAAAGCTTATCTATCCAGGCGGCGATGGTCCACTGCAACGGCGCCAGCAGGCCGGGACCGGAGGTTCGGCCGGTCAGGAACGGCTGGCGGCGCCCGCCGTCGCATCGGACAGGAGGCCGACCTCGACCAGGACGTCGGCCAGCTGGGCTCGCTCCGC
Organism: Chloroflexota bacterium; assembly: GCA_029858845.1. Classification (GTDB taxonomy): domain Bacteria; phylum Chloroflexota; class Limnocylindria; order Limnocylindrales; family CSP1-4; genus SPCO01. The sequence continues at coordinate 1,996 of JAOUEG010000088.1, forward strand.
GTCGCGGAGCGGCATCAGGGGCCGGCGTACGTGCGCCGACTCCAGGACGCCCAGGATCCGGAGGCACTCCTTGAGGCGGACCCGGTAGTCGCCCACCGGCGCGGCGAACACGACATCGGCCAGGCGCTGGACGCGCCGGCCGAGAGCCTTCGCATCCTCGATCCGGCCGTCATCCCAGGCCTCGATCATGTCGACCTGCTCGCGGGTCATCACCGCTCCGAAGCCGATGAGCGCCCCGGTGGCGCCGAGCATGAATGACTCGAGGATGAAGTTGTCGTTGCCGGTCAGCATGGTGATCGGACGCGGCAGGTCGGCGATGAGGCGCGCGGTGTCGACGAAGCGCCGAGCGTCGAACGACGCTTCCTTGATCGCGACCACACCCTCGACCGAGGCCATCGCCCGGAGCGTGTCGGGCTCGTAGTTCAGGCCGGCCAGGGCAGGCTGGAGCTGGAACAGGATCAACGGCAGGCCGACCTGGGCGATCGCCTCGTGGTAGCTGACCGGGACGCGCACGTCGAGCGGCTCGCTGAGGTAGGCGGGGATCGGGAAGACGAGCAGGGCGTCGGCACCGACCGCCTTGAAATCCCTGGCCTGGCGCACGGCCGCCTCGGTGGATGGGCCGGCAAGGCCGGCCACGATCGGGAGGTCGGTCACCTCCCGAACGACCTGCAGGACGCGCACCTTCTCTTCGTGGGTCAGGTGCGGGCCCTCGCCGGTGTCGACGTTGATCGCCAGCGCGACGGGACCCTGGCCCGCGACCCACGCGATGTACGAGCGAAGGGCCGGTTCGTCGATCCGACCGTCCGCGTCCATCGGGAGGACGGTCGCGGGGATGAGGCCATCGAGATTCAGGGTCATGGTCGCTCCAGGTCGCGGGGCGCGGGGCGGTGGGTCGCCTCCATCTGCCGGTGGGTCGCGTTCATCTTAGGATCCATCCGCCGACGTCCGCAGCACGCCGCGCAGTAGGCGGAGGACGCTGCGCCCCATGTCATGCCCCGACCGAGTCCACGCGGTCGGCCTGGCGCGAGACGCCGACCACCTCGCCGAGGTCGAGATAGACGCGGGGCAACCTCGCCCCGAACGAGGTGAAGACCTCATTCGGGATCGATCGCCGCAGGCGCGCGAGCTCGTCCGGAGTGATCCGGTCGTCACCCTGGCTGCCGAGGAGGACGAACGGCTCGTCCATCGTCACCTCGCCTTCGGTCGCGGCATCCGTCACGTCCACGCCGACCGAATCCATCGAGACGCGCCCGACAAGCGGGACCCGGCGACCGCGAAGCAGGGCGAACGCGCCGGGCCAGTAGGCTCGGGTCCAGCCGTCCGCATATCCGATCGGCAGCGTGGCGATGACGGAGGGGCGGACGGCCGTCCACTCCCCGCCGTAGCCGACACTCCCACCGGCCTCGATGGGCTCGAGGCGTACCGGTCGGGCCGTGACCGTCATCGCCGGTCTCAGGTCCGCCGCCAGGGGGGCGAGGGTCGGGGTGGGCCGGACGCCAAGGCCGAGTTCGCCGTAGAACGCGAGTCCCACGCGAGCCATGTCGTACGCAGGAGCCGTGCCCGCGAAGATCCCCTCCGTCGCGGCCAGGTGGCGGATCGGGATCGGTCGCCCACCGGCCGCGACACCCGCCAACGCCGACTCGAAGCTCCGGACCTGATCGCCGGAACGTGCCGCGTCAGATCCGTCGGCCAGGTGCGACCAGACCCCGACGATCCGCGTGGCAGGCGTCTCGTCGATCATCCGGATGACCTCGGCGAGCGCCTCCGGCCGCACGCCGCCGCGGTTCATGCCGCTGTCCACCTCGACGTGCAGCGCGAGTACGCCCGCGGTCGGCCGAGGATCCAGGGCTGCCCAGGCGCCCAGGATGCGTCGAGCGGAGGCGAGGCCGGAGACACTCGTCTCGAGCCCGGCCGCCACGGCCTCACCCACCGCCTCCGGTGCGACCGGATAGACGACGAGCACCGGAGCATCGATGCCGGCGGCGCGCAGCGTCAGCCCCTCATCGAGCGTCGCCACGACGAGCTGGTCCGCGCCGCCGGCTACCGCGGCCCGAGCCGCCATCTCCAGGCCGTGGCCGTACCCATTGGCCTTGACCAGGAGCCCGAGTCGACTCGCGGCAGGGATCGCCCGCCGGATGACCGCGGCGTTCGAGCGGAGGGCGGTGAGGTCGATCTCGAGGCGGGCCGGATGACCGATCGACGCGAGGCGATGGGAGGTCGTCATTCGGATGCCGCCTTCGCTGGGGACCCGGGGCCGTGCTGGTTCGACGCCGGCGCGGGCCGTGGGTCGCTGGCCGCGGGACCGGGGACACGGCGCCATCGGAGAGCGGCCCGAGGATAGGGCCCGCCTGCTGGGGCCGTCAACGCGGGTGAACCCGGCGACGGGCCCGGTCCATCCCGGCCCGGCTGTCGCGACTCGCGCCCCCGGTCCATCCCGGCCCGCGCCCACGCCTCGGTCCCCCGTGCCCTGAGCGTTCGCATCGCGTTGACTCTCGCCGGACCCTCGTCTATTCTCGATAATCGATCAAACGCGCGGCACGATGGCGCTCGAAGGGAGCACGATGGGACAGCTCGACATCTTCAGTCTCGATGGCCGGGTGGTCCTGGTCTCGGGCGGCGGGGGCGCGATCGGGTCGGCCATCGCGGAGGCGATGGCCGGCGTCGGCGCCCGAGTCGCCGTGGCAGGACGGACCCTCGAGCCGTGTCAGGCCACCGCTGAGCGAATCAACGCGGCGGGCTCGGAGGGACTGGCGTTGGCCGGCGACATGACGAGCGAGGCGGACGCCGATCGGGTCGTGGCCGAGACCATCGCACGCTTCGGCGCCGTCGACATCGTGGTCAACGCGATCGGCGGCGGGGCGGGCAAGGCATTACATCCCGCGGAGGCGTACCCGCGCTCCGACTGGGACTGGATCATGGAGCTGAATGTTCGGAGTACGGTGCTCCCGACCCAGGCCGCGATCCGCGCCATGATCGAGCGCGGAGCAGGTGGGGCGGTCCTCAACCTCTCGTCGGTCCGCGCCAACCTGGGGATCAACGCCGGCTACTCCGCGTATGTCGCCGCCAAGGGTGCCATCAGTGCGCTGACTCGTCAGTGGGCCACCGAATGGGCGCGCCATGGCATCCGCGTCAACGCGATCATGCCCACCTTCGTCGACACGCCCCAGGTCGCGACGTTGCTCGCAGACCCGGCGTTCAAGGCCGGGATCGTGAACCGCATCCCGCTGGCGCGGGTCGGTGAGACGAACGACCTGGTCGGCCCGGCCATCTTCCTGTGCTCCGATGCCGCGTCGTTCGTCACCGGTCAGATCCTCGGGATCGACGGCGGACTGACGGCGACCCAGTAGACCCAGGAGACTTCGCCATGTCGACCCCGACGCTCGATCTCGAGCGCGTCACGCCGAACATCTACACGACGACCAGGCTCCGCGGCTGCAACCCGAGCTTCGTGACGACGTCGGATGGCGTCGTCGCCATCGACACCCCGCAGCTTCCGACGCGCGCGGTCGCCATGCGCGCCGCCGCCGAGAGCCATGGCCCGCTCCGATACCTCATCAACACCGAACATCACGTCGACCACATCTTCGGCAACTACTGGTACAAGGGCGTCCCGGTGGTCAATCACCAGGGTCTCTATGACAACTTCATGGATCCGAACGCCGCGCTCGACCCGTTCGCCTATGCCCTCGAGGCCATCCCGACCGACGATCCCGAGGGGACACCGCTGATCCCGGACCGGGATACGTACTACGAAGACCCCAACAAGGGCACGATCGTGTTCACGGGCGACCTGACGCTCCGAGTCGGCGACCACACGTTCCACCTGCTCCACACGCCGGGGCACACGCCCGGTCAGCTCGCCGTCCACGTCCCGGAGGAACGGGCGGTCTTCACCGGCGACACGATCTTCTGCCAATGCCAGACCTGGCTGATGACGTCCGATGTGGATCAGTGGCTGGAGGCACTCGAGCAGATCCGGCAGCTGGAAGTGGACCACCTCATCCCCGGCCACGGACCGGTGACGACGATCCGGTACGTCGAGACCCAGCGGTCCGTGCTGCTCGCCTGGAAGGCCGCCGTGGCCGACGCGGTCGCCAAGGGCTGGTCGCGGGAGGAGACGATGGAGCGCGTCCGCTTCGACGACGCCTTCGGGCCGGTCGACGTCGGACAGGGCTACATGATGGATCACATCCAGACGCAGAACGCCGGCACGCTCTGGGACAAACTCACGGCTCTCGGGTACGCCAAGGGTCGCTAATCGGACGATTCCGAGCGGCCCGCGTGGTCGATGCCGTGGCCGCGCGTGCTTGACGTCCGTCGCGCGTCGGCGTTCGACCCGGCCTACGCCCGGCCGGCGGCAGCCTCGTCCTCCCGCGTCCGTCCGGCGAGACGGATCAGGTCCTCGTGGAGCTCGAACCAGGTCCCGTGGTAGCTGTCGACCCGCGGTGAGGCGACATAGCGCTGGTCACCGTCCCTGGCGCGCCGCAGGGCCCGACCGAGCCTGATCCCGTAGGACCCGAGACGGGGGCAACCCGTCGCGACCGGGCCGAGCCAGGCCAGCGCGTCGTCGTGGGTGATTGCGAGCCGATCCAGCACCGACCGATCGTACTCGGCGTCGGCGTGGTCGTTGACGACCTGGCCGTCGGGGCCGGCTCGGAGTTGCCAGGCGGTCACGGCCTCCTTCACCCGATGGTCCAGGTCCAGGAAGGCGTCCAGCGCCGAGACGGCCGCCTCTGCACCCCAGGCATCGCGTTCTGCGGCCAGCAACTCGGCGACCCGGGTTTCGCCGGCTTCCGTCAGCCGGTAGGCGCCGGCGCTGATGGTGACCATCCCGCCGTCCACGACCCGATCGAGGATCGATTGCACGTCGTCCGGCGTCGCCAGCAGGGCATCCGCCACCCCCTGCGCGGTGACGAAGCCCTTGACCGCGATCGTCCGCAGGCAGTCGTCCGGCGTCGCCGCGCGGCGGACTTCAGCCGGGGCGACAGCCGCGTCGGCGTCCTGTGAATCGCCGTCCGGCGATTCGGCCGCGGCGGGCTCAGGATCCTCAGCGATCGGGA
>JAOUEG010000089.1 GCA_029858845.1 Chloroflexota bacterium
GGGGCCCGCGCTCATGGAGCGCCGCGTAGTTCTCGATCATGAGCGACTGGCCGCCGGCCCCGGACCCGAAGATCACGCCTACCTCGGTGCGGTTCTCGTCCGTGAGCTCGAAGCCGGAGTCCGCCAGTGCCTGCTTGGCGGCGGCGACGCCGAAATGGAGGCTCGATTCACTCCGACGCGCAGCTTTGGGGTCCATCCATTCGGATGCGGTGAAGTCGCGGACCTCGCCCGCCAGCTTGGCCTCGTACGGTTCGGGGTCGAACCTGGTGATCAGGCCGAGGCCGGACACCCCGTTCACGAGATTGGACCAGGCGGTCGTCTTGTCGTTGCCGACCGGACTGATGACTCCCAGTCCGGTGACGACGACGCGACGGTCGTAGTCGGGTCGACGCATGGGTGATGGATCCTCCTGGTGTCAGTCGGCTGCCGAAGCGGCCAGGGAGAGCAAACGGTCGGTCGAGGCCGGATCGTCGGCGGGGATGATGTCGACATCCGGCGCGATGCGTTTGATCAGACCGGTCAGGACCTTGCCGGGGCCGACCTCGACGAAGGTCCGGACCCCGTGTGCCTGCATCGTCTGCACGGCGCCGACCCAGTCGACGCCGGCGGTCAGGTGCTCGACGAGCTCCGCCCGGGCTCCGTCGGCCGTGGTGATGGGTCGATGGTCGGCATTGGCCAGCAGCGTGGTGACCGGATCGCGGAACTCGACGCCGGCGATCCGGGCTCGCATGCCGTCGGCGGCCTCCGCCATGAGCGGTGAGTGCGCGGCCACGCTGACCGGCAGCACGATGGCGCGCTTGGCGCCGAATCCCTTCGCAAGCTCCGCCCCGGCCTCGACCGCGGCACGCTCGCCGGAGACGACGACCTGGCCCGGGGCGTTGCGGTTGGCCACGACGAACGTGCCGTGTGCGGCAGCCGCGGCGACGAGTTCCGGCAGTCGGGCGTCATCCAGCCCGATGAGTGCGGCCATCGCCCCGTCCCGGCCCTGGCCGGAGGCCTGCATCAGGCGGCCGCGCTCCCGTACGAGGCGAACGCCGTCTTCAAGCGAGATCACGCCCGCGGCCACGAATGCGGAGTACTGGCCCATCGAATGCCCCGCCGCGAACGCCGGCTGCGGGGCGACGAGCCCGGCCTGCGCCCAGCGCTCGCGCATCGCCTCGAGGATCGCGATGGACGTGGCGAGCAGTGCCGGCTGGGCTTGCTCGGTCAGATCGAGTTGCTCGGCCGGCCCGGCCCAGATGAGCTCGCTGATGGGCTCGCCGAGCGCCGAATCGGCTGCGGCGAAGACGGCCCCAGCGGCCGGGGAGGTCATGGCGAGGTCCCGGCCCATGCCCACCGACTGCGAGCCCTGGCCGGGAAAGACGAATGCGATCGTTGACATCTGCCTCAAGGGTAGTCGGGAAGCGTGCGGCTGGCGTCGAATCACGTGCAAGGTTGCACGTGATAGCGTCGACTCGTAGCCTGTAGCGATGGCGTCCGAACGACCGATCCGACCGACGACGCGACCGGCTCCGGCACGGACGATCGCCCGCCGATTCGAGGCCGATCTGTCCGCCCCGGTGCTCGCTGCCGGCACGCGGATCCAGAACGTGCGTCAGATCAGCGAGCGTGTGGCGATGGGCCGGGCCCTCTGGCGCGAACTCGTCATCGGCTTCGCCAGCCAGCTCGGAGACCTGCGCCTTGGCTTCACGCAGTTGGCCGCGCTGTACGTGCTCGCCGATGGCAGCACCCTGACCGTGGGGGAACTGGCCGATGCCATCAACCGCTCGCCGTCGGCGACCAGTCGGCTCATCGATGGCCTGGTCAAGCGACGACTGGTGGAGCGGAAGGCGGAGGAGGAGGATCGTCGCCAGAAGACGCTTCGCCTGACCCCGCGAGGCCACGCGATCCTGAGAGTCGTGGATCGGGCGCGCGCCGAGCAGTTCCTGTCCGCGGTCCGACCCATGCCGACGGCCGAGCGCGCCATCGTGGCGATGGGCGTCGCCGCCCTGGCGACCCATGCCATGAGTCGCCGCGGCCGCCTGATCCGGGCGACGCGCGAACCCGGGACCTGAGGCCTAGCCGCAGAAGCGGCGCACCACGTCGTAGAGGACCGGCAGGCCGAACCGAAGGGCCTCGAGCGAGACTCGCTCGTCGATGCCGTGGAACCGCTCCAGGAACCGCTCGTCCGGGTCCAATCGGAGCGGCGAGAAGCCGAAGGTGGGCGTGCCGAGCGGGATCGTGATCTTCGCATCCGTCCCGAATGGCGCCATGGCCGGGATGGGCACGGCCTCCGCGTCGTGATCGCGCAGGGTGGCGACCAGGATGTCCCACAGGGGGCCTGACGCCGGGGTCTCGACCGGCTCGCCCCAGACCAGGTTCTCGATCGTGCAGGCGGGGAGCAGATCGGGGCCGATCAGGGATTCCACGAGCGCCCGGGCCTCGGGCTCCGTGGTCCCCGGCAGGACCCGGCAATCGACCTCGATGATGGCGTCACCGGGGATGACGTTGTACTTGACGCCGGTCTGGATGACGTCGGGCGAGAGCGTGTTCCGGACGAGGGCACGCAGCGCACGGGCGTACATCGGGTCGCAGATGTCGTCCATCGCCCGGTCGGCGTCGGCTCCGTCGACATCGCCGGCGGCGATCCGTAGCAGCACGGCGGCGGGCCCGTCGGGAAGTGCCGCCGCCGCCTCTTCGAGGAAGCGGGTCATGGTCGGCGTGACCTGCAGCGGAGTCGGGGCGGCCAGTCGTCCGACGATCCGCGCCGCCATCACCGCGGCGTTGTCCTCCCTCGGCATGGAGCCATGGCCCCAGGTCCCCCGGACGCGGATCCGATAGGGCGCGATGCCCTTCTCGGCGATCTGGATCGGGTAGAGCCGACGGCCCGCGATCGTCACGGACACGCCGCCGCACTCGTTGACCGCTCCCGCGGCCCGCAGCCAGTCGGGGTGCTCGGCCGCGAGCCACTTGGCGCCGACGTCGGCGCCGGCTTCCTCGTCCGCCGTGCAGGTGAACAGGACGTCGCGACGCAATCCCGGGATGGGGTCGTCCGCCGGGTCTCTGCCCGCGGCCCTCGCCTCCGCGACGAGTCGTGCCACGACGCCGTACTCGAGCGCGACCATCCCCTTCATGTCCACGGCACCGCGGCCGTAGACGTATCCGTCCGCGATGTCGGCGGCGAACGGGTCATGGGTCCAGCGCTCAGGGGGTGCCGGAACGACGTCGAGATGCGACAGCAGCAGGAACGGGCCTCCGCCGGTGCCGTCGCCACGGAGCCGTGCATGCACGGAGCCGCGGCCTGGGACGGGTTCCACCACCTCGGGCTCCAGCCCGAGTGCCGCCAGGCGGTCGGCCAGATAGCGCGCCGCGCGCGTCTCCCCGTCGGGGGCGTCGGCGGGGACCGGGTTGACCGAACGGATGCGGATGAGGTCCCGTAGCGTCGCGAGGACGTCCGCGTGGGCCGTCTCCCACGCCTCATCGGCGATCCTGGCGGAAGGGAGCGCTGCGATCGCCGACATCGTCAGCCGCCGGACGTCGGTCCGACGAGGGCCAGGATCGTGCCGATGATGAACCCGGCCCCGACGATGACCGCGACCATGGCGACCAGGAGCCGCCAGTAGCGGCGCTCCTCGGCCAGGGCGGGCCCGATATCCGGATCGTCGCCCCCGGCGATGTACGGTCCGGGCAGCCCCTTTTCCCGGGCGCGTCTGGCACGCGGGGAGTCGTACCGCTCCGGGTCGGGCGGCACCTGGAGCGGCGGGGCGCTGGTCGGCTCGGTCACGAGGCCATCATGCCCCGTCAGGAGCGCCTGCGCTCCAGGTCGAGGAACGGCAGGGCCGTCACCACGGCCGGCACCCGTCCGCGCCGACCTTCCACGGTCCACTCGACCTCGAGCTGCGAACCGACCGGCTCGTGCCGGACCGGCACCGATGCGAGCGCGATGGCCTGCTTCAGGATCGGACTCCAGCCCAGGGAGGTCACCTTGCCGACCTGGCGTCCGCCTTCGAGCACCGGTCGCGGCGAGCGGTCGACCGATGGCGAGATCGCCGGCGGGATGCCGCGGGCGTCGTACAGTCCCTCGATCCCATACCAGTCCAGCGTCAGCCCGACGAGGCGCCGGCGCGGACCCCCTTGCTGCTGTTCCGTCGCCAGCGCTCGGCGACCGACGTAGTCGGCCTTGTCGAAACTGACGAGGCGGCCCAGTCCCACCTCGAACGGGCTGTAGTTCTGCTCGGGATTCATGGCGTGGCGAGCCGACGTGTAATCCACCTCGAGCAGGATCAGTCCGGCCTCCAATCGCGTCACGTCCAGCGCCATCATCCCGGCCGGGCGAAGGGCCCAGGCGGCCCCGACGTCCATCAGGCGATCCCAGACCGCGACGGCCGAGTCGGCCGGGATCCAGATCTCGTACCCCAGGTCGCCGGTATACCCGGTGCGACTGACGTCCACGTCCACGCCGGCGATCGTGGCCGCGCGTCGCCGGAAATAGCGAAGGTCGGCCAGCGAGGTTTCCGCGGCCGCCTCCAGGAGGTCGCGGCTGAACGGGCCCTGGAGCGCCAGCGCCGCGACCGACTCGGACTCATCCGTGACGTTGACATCGAGGCCGGCGGCGTTCATCCGCAGCCAGCGGTACTGCGGATCCGCCGCGGTCCATCGATAGGACCCGTCGTCGAGTCGATGGACCGTGCCGTCGTCCACGATCTTGCCGTGCTCGTCACACCACGGCGTGTAGTAGACCCGCCCTTCGGTCAGCTTGGTCGCGTCGCGCGTGATGACGCGGTCGACGAGGCGCATCGCGTCCGGTCCTGAGACCCGGTACTTGTACAGGGGGCTGACGTCGATCAGCGCGGCCGCTTCGCGGATGGCGTTGTACTCGATGTCGTGGAAGTCGGCGTAGGTGGACGAGGCGAAGTAGCCGGACCACTCGCGCCACTGCATCTTGCGGTTCAGCGGCGCCGTCCGCGGATGGAATGCGGTCCCGACGCTCATGTAGCGACCTCCCTGCTGTAGCCGCGAGCCGGGCGAGCCAGGCTGGCCGGATCCCACCGCGCGACCGCGGAGCGAAACGGCCGGCGCGCCGGATGACACGTCGAGTACATTGCATCAATCCTATGCACCTCGCATAGTCCTGTCTCGCCTTCCAGGAGGGCCCAGGTGGCGCAGCGCTACGACGCCGTCATCATCGGTGGTGGCCACAACGGCCTGATCTCCGCCGCCTATCTCGCCCGAGCCGGGATGCGTACGCTCGTCCTCGAGCGGCGCCACGTCCTCGGCGGCGCGGCCGTGACCGAGGAGATCGTGCCGGGGTTCCGATTCTCCGTGGCGAGCTACGTCGTCAGCCTCCTGCGACCCGAGGTCATCCGCGAACTCCGCCTGCCCGAGCACGGACTGGACATCCTCCCGCTCGATGGGACGTTCACGCCGCTGCCCGCCGGTTCCGGGGCCCACACCGGTGGCGGGGACTACCTGTGGCGCGTCAATGACCATGGCCGCACCGTCCGCGAGCTGCGCCGCTGGTCCACGAGTGATGCCGAGGCGTACGAGGAGTACGGCCAGCTCATGGTGGAGATGGCACGCTTCATCAAGCCGATCCTCGGGATCGTGCCGGGCGATCCGACGGATCGGGATCCCCGCCCGCTGCTGCCGATCGCCGCGCTCGCGCGCAGCTTCGGACGGCTGACAGAGCGCCAGCAGGCGGTCTTCGTCCAGCTCATGACGATGAGCGCGGCGGATTTCCTGGACCAGTGGTTCGAGACCGATCCGCTGAAGGCGACCATGTCCGCCTCCGGGATCATCGGCACCTATCAGGGCATCCGGTCGCCGGGCACGGCCTATGTCCTGCTGCACCACTACATGGGCGAGATCGACGGCGCGTTCCGGGCATGGGGCATCCCGAAGGGTGGGACGGGCGGCGTCTCGTATGCCATCGCCAGGTCTGCCCAGGCGCTGGGTGCGGAGATCAGGACCGAGGCTCCCGTCGCCCGGATCCGCACCCACGGCGATCGCGCCACCGGCGTGGTCCTCGCCGACGGCGAGGAGATCGACGCCTCGGTGGTCTTGTCATCGGCGGACGCCAAGGTCACGTTCCTGGACCTGCTGGCGCCCGGCACCCTGGATGCGTCCTTCGAGGAGGAGGTCCGCCGGTTCAAGTTCCGTGGCTCGTCCGGCAAGGTCAACCTCGCGGTCGATCGCCTGCCGGACTTCACGTGTCTCCCGGGCGTTGGCGAGCACCTTCGCGGTGCCATCTCCTTCTCGCCGTCGATGGACGACATGGAGCGCGCCTACGACGATGCGAAGTACGGCCACTGGAGCCGGAAGCCCTACATCGACATGATCATCCCGACGCTCGTCGACCCCCAGATGGCCCCGCCCGGCAAGCACGTCATCAGCTGCTTCGTGCAGTACGCCCCGTACAAGCTGGACCCGGCGCTCGGGACGTGGGACGACAATCGAGAGGCCTTCGGGGACGCGGTCATGGATCGAATCGCTGAATTCGCCCCGAACATCCGCGACATCACCATCGGCCGCCAGGTGCTCACGCCGCTCGACATCGAACGGACGATGGGCCTCACCGAGGGGAACATCTTCCAGGGCGAGCTGTCCCTGGAGCAGCTCTTCTTCAATCGACCGGTCCCGGGCTATGCGCGGTTCCGAACCCCTATCCGAGACCTGTGGCTGAGCGGCTCCTCCACCCACCCCGGCGGCGGCCTGATGGGTGCCAACGGACGCCTGGCGGCACTGGAAGTGCTCAAGTCGCGCGGCCGGAAGGTGGCGTGACCATGACCGAGACGACCGTGTTCGACGCGATCGTGGTGGGGGCCGGGCACAATGGGCTCGTCACGGCGGCGTACCTGGCGCGAGCGGGGCGCACGGTGTTGGTGCTGGAGCAGCGCGAGCGCGTCGGCGGCGCCGCGGACACGAGCGAGATCATGCCCGGGGTGCGCGTCCCCACCGTGGCGCACACCGTGGGGCGGCTGCGCCCGTCCGTCGTCCGGGAGCTGGACCTCAAGCGTCACGGCCTGGAGTTGATCGCCCCGGAAGTCCGG
>JAOUEG010000090.1 GCA_029858845.1 Chloroflexota bacterium
TCTACGCGGACGAGGCCCTCTGGTTGGCGCGTCTTCACCCGCTCCGCACGGTCGCGACGCTCCGCAGCGCCGACGAGCGGCGGCTCCACGGGGCGATCCGCCAGGTGCTGGGCGAAGCGATCGAGCGGCGTGGCTCCTCGATCGACGACTACACCGCTCCCGACGGGGACGGCTCCATGCAGGAGCGCCTGCAGGTCTACCAGCGAACCGGCGAGCCGTGCCCGCGCTGCGGCCGGCCGGTGCGCCGCATCGTCGTCGGCTCACGCTCGACCCACTTCTGCTCGTGGTGCCAGCGCCTCCCGGCCGTCGACCGTCGCCGAGCCCGGGCGATCCTGCGAACGATGACCGGCAACGCGATCCGCACCCGCGGACGCTGGACCGATCTTCCTGCCGGGGAAGGGAGCGTCGGCCTGACGGCCACGGAGTCGGCGCGCGCAGCCGCAAGGGCGCGGACCGAGCGCACGCGACAGGCCGCGGCGACCAGGAGGGCGGCGGCCCGGGAAGCGGCGGCGGGAGGAGACCGGTGAGCATCGTTCGCTTCTCGGGTGTGACCCGGGAGGTTGGCACGTTCGTCATCCTCGACGCGATCGAGGCCGCCGTCGCCCTGGGTGACCGCATCGGCCTGGTCGGTCCGAACGGGGCCGGAAAGACGACCATGCTCCGTCTCGCCGCCGGCCGTGACGAGCCGGACCGAGGGACGGTCCATCGCAAGCGAGGACTGTCGATCGGCCTGCTCGCCCAGGAGGCCCATTTCGACGACGCGTTCATGGCAGCTGCGGACCTTCGGACCGCCGTGCGGACCGGGGCGGCCCACCTGGACCTGCTGGCCGCCCAGCTCGCGGTCATGGAGCGCGACGGTCGGGTGACCGAGCCGGCCTACGCCGACATCCAGCACCGGTACGAGGTCCTGGGCGGCTACACGCTGGACCAGCGCGTGGATTCGGCGCTGAGCGGCCTTGGCTTCGCGCGCGATGCGTGGGCGAAGCCGCCGTCGGCCCTGTCGGGCGGCGAGCAGACTCGCGCAGCCCTCGCCCGTCTGGTCATCGCCGATCCGGATCTGCTGCTCCTGGACGAACCCACGAACCACCTCGATCTCGATGCCCTCGAGTGGCTCGAGGAACATCTCCGACGGCGAGCCGGCTCCCTCCTGGTCGCATCCCACGACCGAGCCTTCCTGGATGCCACCGTGACGCGCGTCTGGGAGTTGCGGGATCGACGACTGACCGCATTCCGCGGCGATTACAGCGCCTACCACCGACAGCGGGTGGAGCGCGATGCCCGTGCGGTGCGAGAGACCGAGACCCAGGCGGAGGCGATCGCGCGCGAGAAGGAACTCGTCCAGCGTTATCGCAGCCACCGCAAGTTCAGCAAGATGCACGAGCACGAGGCCCGCCTGGAGCGGCTCGAGGCGGATCGCCGGGAGGCGCCGCGCGCCGGTCGCAAGCTGACCCTGCCACAGTCGTCGCTGGCTGGCGGCGGCCCCTCCCGCTCCGGCGAGATCGTGGTCCGGGCGGAGGACCTCAAGATCGGCTACCTGCCCGGCCGAGGGGCCGTAGACGCCGATGGCGTCGCGGCCACCAAGCCCCGGGTCGTCGCCCACGCCCCGTTCCTGTCCGCCCAGCGCGGGGATCGGATCGGCATCGTGGGGCCGAACGGGGCCGGGAAGACCACGCTGCTGCGCACGATCGTCGGTGACCTGCCTCCACTCGACGGGAGGCTGGCCTTCGGCCACAACGTGGGAATCGGGTATCTCGCCCAGCTGCGCGGGGCCGCCCTGCCCGGGACGACGGTGCTCGACGCACTGCTCGACACGATCCCGGTGACGCCGGGCGAGGCTCGCAGCTACCTGGCTCGCTTCCTGTTCCGCGCTGACGATGCTTTCAAGGAGGTCAGGTCGCTGTCCGGCGGCGAGCGTTCCCGTCTGGAGTTGGCGCTCCTTGGGATCCAGCCAGCCAATCTGTTGTTGATGGACGAACCCACGAACCACCTGGACATCCCGGCGCGCGAGGCGATCGAGACCTTCATGCGTGACTCGCCGGCCACGCTCCTGGTCGTGTCCCACGACCGACGATTGCTGGAGACCGTGTGCGATCGCCTTTGGGTGGTCGGTGACGGCCAGGCCGTCGTCTTCGATGGCGGGTATCGGGCGTGGCGCCAGGCCGTCGCGGGCGGCTGGACCGTCTCGGCCGCCGTGGCAGAGCAGGCCCGACGGTCGGCGCCCGGCGGGCGCTCCGTGCCGGTGACGAGGTCGCACCGATCCGGTCCATCGGGCGAAGCCGCCCCGAGGGCAACCTCGAAAGGGGAGGCAGCAGCTACCGGCCGCTCCGCCGCGGCTGTCTCCACGCGCTCGAAGCCCCGGGCGGCAAAGCTCTCCAAGGACGCCTACCGGCGGCAAAAGGCGGCTCTGGAGGCGGACCTCACCCGTCTCGGACTCCGCAAGAACCACCTGGAGCTGGCGCTCGGGGACCCGGCCGTGGCGGCCAATTTCGTGGAGCTCCGCCGAGTCACGAGCGAGCTGGCAGATGTCGACGCGGCGTTGGCCGCGGCCGAGGACGCCTGGCTCGAGATGGAGGAGCGGGCGCCGTGACCGTGGTGGACCGCGCCGTCCGCATCGGATTGACCGGGCCCATCGGCTGCGGCAAGTCCACGGTCGCGGGTTGGCTGGCTCGGCGCCGGGACACCGTCGCGATCGACGCCGACCAGATCGCCCGCGAGGTCCTGAATCCGGGCACGACCGAGGTCGAGGCGGTCTACCGGCGATTCGGGGAGGCACTCCGTTCACCGAGCGGCACGCTGGACCGGGCAGCGTTGGGGCGGATCGTGTTCGCGGATCCGGCAGCGTTGCGGGACCTCGAGTCGATCGTCCATCCTGCGGTCCGGCCGCGCATCCTCGACGCGATCGCGGCGGCGGAGGCATCCGGCGCGGCGGCCGTCGTGATCGAAGCCATCAAGCTCGTCGAGGGCGGGCTCGCCGACCTGTGCGACGAGATCTGGCTCGTGACCTGCGACCCGCGGACCCAGCTCGAGCGCCTGGTCGGTCGCGGCGACGATCCGGCCGATGCGGCGGCGCGCATGGCCGCCCAGGGTGACCTTTCAGACCGACTTCGTTCCCGTGCCACGAAGGTGATCGAGACGACCGGTCCGGCGGATCCCGTGCGGCACCGGGTCCAGGGGGCGCTCGACGACCTACTGCGTCCAGGGGGGGCACAGGCGCCCGCCTGATCCATACCCCGGACGACGGTTCGCCCGGTCAACCTGTCGGCAGACCGGGCGAACCTGGAGGCGCGCCGGGTCAGCGGCGCGGAGATGGAAGCAGGGCGTCGGTGCGATCAGGCCGCCGCCCGGCCTCAGGGGGCCGGCGAGGGCGCAGCACTCGGCGAGACGGGCGTGCCAGCCGACGGAGCCGGTGCTTCGACCGGGACGGCCACCGGCGTCGCGACCGGGGTCGGGATCGGACCCTTGACCGGCGGGAAGGCCTCGGGGATCGGCAGGCCGTAGCGGATGATCACCTGGTTGGTTGTCGTGCCGAGTGCCGATGCATCCACCTGGCGGGTGTCCGCGTCGGGTCGCAGGACCAGGCTGAAGGAGGCGTTGCCCGCCGCCTGGAGGTGGCTGATCTCCTCGGCCACGTCAAGAGGAGCCTTCAGGATGTAGAAGGTCCCGGACTTGGCGAGGATGACCATGTCCTGGTACGAGAGCTTCGTGGACTTGTCCGAGTAGTAACCCTCATCGGCGATCCCGGTTGCCGTGGTCACGAGCACGTTCACGCTGGCCGTCACGAAGACGTCGACGGTCTGGTTGGGCAACAGGAGACCACCGACGGCGCGGTCGTCCGGCACGGTCATGGACACCGCGCGCCAGGTCGGGCTCTCGGGACTGATCGTTTCCTCCGGCCCCAGCACGGAGAACTGACCACCCTCCGAGCTCGAGGCGAGCAGGTTGGTCGTGACCATCTGGCCCGCCAGGATCGTCACGGACGGGACGCGGCCGATGACGAGGTCGGGCGTGGCCACGATCCCCATCGCGTTGGTGGGGTCGATCGGGACGTCGCGCACCATGACGTCGATCTCCTCGATGACCTTGCGCGCCGGGATGTTCTGGACGGCCACCACGACAGGCACGCGCTGGAGCTCGCCCTGGCCGACCTGCTGCTGGGCCTGGTTGATGAGGAAGAACGCGGCGCCGCCCGCGACGGCCGCGAGGATCACCCCCGCGATGACGATGTAGCGGCCCCGACGGCTCGGGTCCTTGTATTCCATCTCCATGGTTGCCTCCGGTGTTGCGGGTCGCCGGTCATCCCGCCGCCCGCTCGTGCGTTGCCGTGCCCGCGTCGGCTAGTTCCAGGGCACCAGGCGCGCCACCTGACCGCGGCGCAGCTGGGGATCGTTGAGATCCTGGATGGATGGCGTGATGGCGTAGCCGGTCACGACGTTGGAGGTGATCTGGGCGACCCGGAACACGGCATACCCGAGGACATCCACGTAGCCTGAGGACGGGGGCGACACCTGGGCGCGCAGGGTGATCGGGACCAGGTGCGTCACCGGGAACCCGGCACTGTTGGTCCCCGTGGCGCGGACCACGAATTCGTATTCGTTGGGGGCCACGCTCCCGCTGTTGATGGACAGCACGACCGTGGCGGACGCGGCGGGTCCCGCGCCCAGGCTCACCGAGCTGGAGGAGAAGGTCACGGCGCCGAGCCCGGCCGGAAGCGGCCCATCCAGGCTGAGGTTGACGGTGCCGTTGAAGTTGCTGGGGCCGTTCCCCGTCTTCAGCGACAGGGTCCAGGCCACCGTGTCCCCGGCGTTGAAGGCGTTCTGGCCCTTGGCGCTGCTCATGATCGCGAAATCCCGGATGACGCCGCCGACGTTCAGCGAGATCGGCTCGAAGTGCGTCCGGAGATACGGCGACGAGGTGTGGCCCCTCAGCCAGAGCGTGTAGATCCCGGGAGTCGCGCCGCTCGTCGCGATGTTGGACATGGTGACCGTGGTGCCGACACCGACGGACGGCGACACCGGGTTGGGCGTGAACGTGATGGCCGGCACGCTCGTCACCTGGCCGTTGAGGATCGGGTCGTTCGGGTTGCCGGCATCCGGCAGGACGTCGAGGTCCACCACACCGGCGAAGGCCGAGTTCGCCGACACCTTGAACGTACCGGCGCTCCCGAGTGTCTCCGTCGTCCCGATGGCGATGGCCGAAGGTGGATCGAGCGCGAAGTCCGGGACCGCGGCCACCTGGCCGGAGTAGACCGCCACCAGGATCTCGTCGCCGACCTTGTAGCGATCATCGAAACGGTCGATGGCGATACCCGTGCTGTTGCCGCTCATGATGGCGACCTGGCTGTCGTAGCTGTAGGTCGGCCAGGTGGAGGCGGGGAGCAGCGGTCCTGGGTAGCCGGTCGCGAACCAGGCGGCCTCCTTGGCCTGCAACGTGTTCGGGTCCATCCCGGGCGTCGCGCCGTTGTAGTACTGACGTGACGCGGCGTCCTCGAAATCGCGCACGTCGAGGGCCACGAAGCCACGGAAATCGGCGCCGTTGCTCGGCTGCGCGCCCAGTCCGAGGATCTCCACGACCGGTCCGTGGTGGGCCGGGTCGTTGTTGAGATTGGTCGGGTCGAAGGGCATTCCGGCGGAGGGGGCGCTCCGGAGACTCCCGTCGGTTTCGGTCCCGAGGCAGCTCGTGTCGGCGGTCGCCAGGTAGTCGATGAAGTGCGCCGGAGTGGGTGAGCACGGGCTGCTGGCGCCGGCATTCGGCCCGGGCGTGTTGACGAACCGACGCACGGCGATCGGCAGGAGATCGCCGACCGTCCGGACGTGGGCCTGGCCGATGACGCGACTCGAGTCAAGGCCCACGGCACGGCCGAAGGTGTAGTCGACGTCGCTGCGGACCGCGACGCGGACGGAGCCGCCGCTCATCAGGATCCCGCTCTCGAGGTAGAGAGGATCGCCGGCGTGGCCGACCTGGTATTCCGGCGTCCCGGCGACCACGGCGCTACTTCCCGTCGGACCACCGAGCAGGTTTCGCGTCAGGATGTCGCGGCCCTGCGCCTCGGCTGCGGACGAGGACTCGCCGCGGACGAGGGCGTTGGCGATCGCGAGCGCCCCGGCGTCGGCGGCGTTCTGAAGGAAGCGGCGCTCGCTGTAGAAGCGCCCGACGTCGAAGGCCAGGCCGGCCGCCGCCATGAGGGCGACCATCGCGAACACGACGAGCACGAGCACCTGGCCGCGCGCATCGGTCCGCCCCCCGCGCCGCGATCGACCACGGGACGGCATCAGTTGACGACCATCGTGACTTCGCCCGTCAGGGGCAGTCGCCCACCGGCATCCTTGGGCAGGAAGTTGCCGATGAGCGGGATGAGCAGGTCCTGGTGATACGTCGCGCGAACGGTGAGCTGCTGTCCCATCCGGGCATCCGAGTCGGTGACGGCGGCCGGGATCGCATAGGTGACCACGATGTCACCGTTGGTGTACGTGGACCCGCTCTGCGTCCAGGTGCCCGACGTCGAGAAGTTGGGCGAGGTCTTGCCCAGCAGGTTCATCGACGCCATCAGCGACGTCTTGATCGCCTCGTTGCGGGCGAGGTCGTTGGTCGCCTTCAGCGAGCCACCGAGTGTCGCGTCGTAGATGTAGACGGTCCCGACGCGCGCCCCCTCTCTGGCCGCGTTCGTGATGGTCACGTACGTGTTGAACACGAATCCGAACTGGATGATGCCGAGCAGGATCAGGAACAGGGGAGTCAGCACCAGGGCGAACTCCACGAGGCTCTGGCCACGTTCGACAGGGACCTCGTGCGCGCCGGGCGGCGTGAGATCGGTGGCGCGTGGGTGTGGACGAACGAGTTGCATGCGGAGTCGGTCGACCTCTCATGAGCGGTGACGAGCGGAGTGTCCCGCTCCGGGGCGGTCGACTGGTATGACTCCATCGTCCCAGCGCCCCAGCCGATGGGGGTACGGTTGGCTCGGCGCCTCGAGATCGGGATGGAGACGCTCCGGCCGCCGCGGAGAACCGAACATCCGTGCGAAACGCAG
>JAOUEG010000091.1 GCA_029858845.1 Chloroflexota bacterium
GTGTTCGTGGACGAGATCGACGCGGTCGGCCGCCAGCGCGGCGCGGGCCTCGGCGGCAGCCACGACGAGCGCGAGCAGACGCTCAACCAGATCCTGGTCGAGATGGACGGCTTCGACACCAACACCAACGTGATCGTCGTCGCCGCCACCAACCGGCCCGACGTCCTTGACCCGGCGCTGCTGCGCCCGGGCCGGTTCGACCGCCAGGTCATCCTGGACCGCCCGGACATGCGCGGCCGCCTCGCGATCCTCAAGGTCCACACCAAGGGCAAGCCGCTCGACAAGGGCGTCGACGTCGAGGGTGTCGCCCGCCAGTCGCCCGGCTTCTCCGGGGCGGACCTCGCGAACCTCGTGAACGAGGCCGCGATCCTGTCGGCACGGCGGAACAAGAAGGTCATCGGCATGTCCGAGTTCCAGGAAGCGCTGGAGCGGATCGTCGCCGGCCCGGAGCGCAAGTCGAGGGTCATCAGCGACGCCGAGAAGGCGATCATCGCCTATCACGAAGGCGGGCACGCCATCGTCCAGCGCATCCTGCCCAAGTGCGACCCGGTGGCCAAGGTCACGATCATCAGCCGCGGCATGGCGCTGGGCTACACGATGGCCCTCCCGACGGAGGACCGTTATCTCCAGTCGAAGACCGAATTCGAGGACAAGATCGCCGGCCTTCTCGGCGGCAACGTTTCGGAGCGGATGATCTTCGGCGACACCACCACGGGCGCCAGCAACGACATCGAGAAGGCGACTGCCCTCGCCCGGCGGATGGTCACCGAGTTCGGCATGAGCGACAAGCTCGGTCCGCTCTCGTTCGGGAAGCGCGACGAGCTCGTGTTCCTCGGACGTGAGATCGGCGAGCAGCGCAACTACAGCGATGATGTCGCCCGCCAGATCGACGAAGAGGTTCGGGCCATCATCGACAAGGCCTACGAGCGCGCCACGGAGGTCCTGACGACACACCGGGATCGGCTGGTCGCCCTGGCCGAGAAGCTCGTCGCCGAGGAGACCGTGGACGCCGAGGAGTTCGAGAAGCTCTTCACGGACCTGCCGCCCAAGCCGGACGATCGTGGACACCCGACGCTCGTCGGCCCCGGCCAGCCCATCCCTGAACCGAACGCACAGCCGGCGTGACCGCCTGACGCGGCGCACCGCATCCGACGAGCGGCCCTACGCGGGCCGCTCGATCGATTCCGGCGCGGATGTGCTCGGATCCCGAGCCGTTCGAGCCGGCAGACTGTCCGCGGCCCTATGATGCTGCGGCCCGACTCGAGTCGATGAGGTCGCCCATGATCGCGCAGAACGATCGCACCTACGACGAATACCTGGATCGGACCCGTCAGCAGCGGATGGACGAGTACCGGGCGTTCCTGCGTTTTCCCAGCATCTCGGCCCTTCCGGATCACGCACCGGACGTGCGCGCTGCGGCCGAGTGGCTCGCCGCGACGATGTCGTCGGCCGGGATCGAGCATGTCGACGTGTCCGAAACGGGCGGCCATCCCGTCGTCTACGGGGACTGGCTCCACGCGGACGGGGCGCCCACCGTGATCGTGTATGGCCACTACGACGTCCAGCCCGTGGATCCGCTGGACCTGTGGAGGTCGCCGCCCTTCGAGCCGGTCGTGGAGGGCGACCGGATGCTGGCTCGCGGGGCCGCAGACGACAAGGGCCAGATCCACGCCCACGTCGTGGCGGCCGGAGCGCTCCTGGCCACACGGGGCGCGCTCCCGGTCAACGTGAGGTACGTCTTCGAGGGTGAAGAGGAAAGCGGTTCGGTCAACCTGAATGCCTGGCTCGAGGCGAATCGGGACCGGCTGGGCGCCGACGCCGCGATCATCAGCGACAGCGGCTTCTTCGAGGGCAACATCCCCGCGATCACGATCAGCCTGCGTGGCCTCCTCTACACGCAGATCGATGTTGTCGGCGCGCCGCTCGATCTCCATTCCGGCGGCTTCGGTGGCGCGGTCCAGAACCCCGCTATGGCCCTCGCCGCCATCGTCACAGCGCTCAAGGGACCGGATGGCCGCGTCCGCATCCCCGGCTTCTACGACGACGTGGTCGAGCTCGCGGATGCCGAGCGGGAGGCGATGGCGGCGCTGCCATTCGACGAGGCGGCCTACCGCGAGTCCATCGGCGTACCCGAGCTGGTCGGGGAGGTCGGGTACACGACGCTGGAACGACGCTCGGTACGTCCGACGCTGGATGTCAACGGCATCTGGGGCGGTTTCCAGGGAGCCGGCGCCAAGACGATCATCCCTGCCCACGCGCATGCGAAGGTGAGCTGTCGGCTGGTACCGGCGCAGGACCCCGATGTCCTGTACGAGCGGCTCCGGGACTTCGTGGCCGAGGTGGCTCCTCCCGGGGTCACGGTGAGTGTCCGGCGCCTCGGCGGCGGCCGACCGAGCCTGACCCCGGTGGACCACCCGGTGACGCAGGCGGCCGCCCGCGCGCTCGAGGCGACCTTCGGTCGGCCGCCGGTCTATATCCGCGAAGGAGGCTCGATCCCGGTATCGGCCAGCTTCGAGTCGATCCTCGGGCTACCAGTGGTCCTCCTCGGCTTCGTCCAGCCGCATGACAATGCCCATGCGCCCAACGAATGGATGGACCTCGGCAATTACGAGCTGGCCATCCGGGCGATCGCGCGCACCTTCGACGAGATCGCCGCATCGGGCGTTTGAGCCTCCCGGCGCGTGCTGGTTGTGCGGAACAGGACGGTGCGGGTGGGTGAATCGGGGCCGCCCGGATGCTACGCTGTTGCGGCCGCACAACCCTGCGAGCGACCTCCGGGGAGGAACCTACCGCGTGAGCACCGAAACCGCCCCCTCCGCCCGATCGACCGGCGGAACCTGGCGCCTCGATACCGACAACGGAAGCATGGCGCCGCGCTCCGCGCTGGACGTGCTGGTCGATCTCAACGACAGGGTCACCTCCGGGCATCTGGCCGAGTATCAGCCCGTCCCGCTCGGCTTCACGCCGCTGGACAAGACGATCGGAACCGGACTCCGCGCCGGTGAGCTGATGCTGATCGGCGGCGCCCAGGGCACCGGCAAGACCACGATGGCTCTCCAGATGGCGCGCAACATCGCGTCCGGTGGGCAGGCCAACGTGCTCTATCTCTGCTTCGAGCACGACGAGGCGTATCTGATGAACCGCCTCATCGCGATGGAGTCGGCCCTCGCCCACCTGCCGCACAAGACCGGTGCGATCAAGATCCAGGACGTGCGCAAGGAGATCCTCGGCACCTGGATGGCCGAGGGCGCCACGGCGCCTCAGCTGGCCAACAACCCGCGACTGCGACCATCGCTGGACCGCATCGCTCGCTACGGACAGAATCTCTTCCTGCTCCGGGGCTCGCAGACCGCCAGCACGATCGACAACATCCGCAAGCTCGTCCAGCAGCACCGGGAGATGAGCGGCGATCGCCGGCTCGTCGTGTTCGTGGACTACATGCAGAAGGTCCCGCAGATCCCGGAACCCGAGAACGAGTCGGAGAAGGTGACCTACGTCGTCAACGGCCTCAAGGACATCGCCCTGTCCGAGGACGTGCCATTGGTGTCCATCGTCGCGGCGGACAAGGAGGGCCTCAAGGCATCGCGACTGCGGAACTTCCACCTCCGGGGATCGTCCGCCATCAACTACGAGGCGGACATCATCCTGATCCTCAACGAGAAGTACCACATCGTGGCCAAGGTCAATATCGAGTTCAACCCATACCAGGCCCAGCGGTTCCGCGACTGGGTCGTGGTATCGGTCGAGAAGAACCGCGGCGGCCAGGACAACGTGGACCTCGAATTCGAGAAGCACTTCGAGTTCTCCTGTTTCGATCCGAGCGGCCGGACGGTCCAGGAGAAGCTGATCGAGGAGCGCCTCTACAACGACTAGGACGGCGAGGCCCGAGGGCCGCTCGCCCGGACCTGCCGTCGGGGGCGCTCCCGACCGGTCGGGCGTTCCCGCCTACACTGGCGACATGCACAGCCCAGGTCCGTTCCCGGACGTCGTCGAGATCGTGGTCGAGATCCCCCGCGGAACCCGCAACAAGTACGAGTACGACGAAGACGTCGGCGTCTACCGACTCGATCGCGTGTTGAGCAGCGCGGTCTACTACAACTTCGACTACGGCTTCATCGAGGGAACGCGGGCCGGCGACGGGGACCATACGGATGCGCTCCTCGTCATCGATGAGCCGACATTCACCGGCTGCCACGTCTGGGCCAGGCCGATCGGCGGTCTCGAGATGCGCGACGAGAAGGGCTTCGACTTCAAGGTCCTGTGCGTCGCCCTGGGCGATGCGCACCAGCAGCACATCGAGCGCCTGGACCAGGTGCGGCCCCACCGCCTGGTCGAGATCGAACACTTCTTCGAGACCTACAAGGCTCTCGAGGACAAGACGGTCGAGATGGTCGGTTGGCGCGAGCGCGACCGGGCGTTGGAGGTTCTCCGCACCGACCGCGAGGTCTGGCGCCAGGAGGGTCACATCGAGCAGCACTCTCGGTGACGCGGCCGGGGAGATGGGTCGATCCCTACGCCGGGATCCAGGGACGGCGGTTGTTCGTGGCGGTACCGCTCCCGGACACTGCCGTGGCTGCCGTGGCAGGGATCGTCGACTCCGTGCGGGCGCAGCCGCTGCCGGCAGGCGCGCATGACGTTCGGTGGGTCCGGCTGGACGGACTGCACCTGACCCTGCGGTTCCTGGGTCCGACAGCCACGCCGCAGATCGAACCGACCCGGTCGGCCGTGGAGCGGGCGGCCGAGGTCGCCGCCCCGATCTCCGCGGAACTCGGTTCCGCCGGTGTCTTCCCGCCTGCGGGACGCCCCAGAGCCCTGTGGATCGGGGTGGCGGTCGGGGGCGATGAACTGGCGGGCCTGGCCGCTGTCGTGAACCGGGAACTGGCCGAAGCCGGTTGGCCGATCGACGAGCGCCCGTTCCGTGCCCATCTCACCGTCGCTCGGGCGGATGGCGTGGGCGCCGGGCGGCTCGTGGCGGATCGTCTCATCACGGCGATCGGCGACCGTCGGATCGACTGCGCCATCGATCGCCTGGGACTGTTCGAGAGCGTGACCGGCGGTGGACCGGCGCGATACCTACCCGTCTTCGAAGCGCCGCTCGGGGCACCAGGACGAGACGTCGGGCGCGACCGCGGGGCTGCGGATCGCCGACCCTGAACGGGTGGTCCCGCCGTTCGGCGTGGGCTGCAGCCGTGCCGGCGAGCCCGGAGCGCCTTTCGGTTGCGCCTTCGCCATCGCGCACGCTAGGCTGACCTTGTTGCCCAGAGCGGCGGCACCCGCGACTCCCCGGCTGCGCGGACGGATCGAGACGGTATCCAGGGAGGTTCTCATGGCGTCATCGGATTCCCGGCAGACGAAGTTCATCCTCGACGAGTCGCGGATCCCACGGACCTGGTACAACATCGCTGCCGATCTTCCCGTCGCGCCGTCGCCGCCACTGCATCCAGGGACCGGCCAGCCCATCGGTCCGGACGACCTGGCGCCGCTCTTCCCGATGGCACTCATCGGCCAGGAAGTGTCCGCCGAGCGCGAGATCGAGATCCCGGAGCCGGTGCGCGACGCCTACCGCCTGTACCGCCCCAGCCCGCTGTATCGCGCCCATCGACTGGAGCGCGCGCTCGATACGCCGGCCCACATCTACTACAAGTACGAGGGGGTCAGCCCGGCCGGTAGCCACAAGCCGAACACGGCGATCCCGCAGGCGTTCTACAGCCGGGAGGCGGGCGTGCGGCGCATCGCGACCGAGACCGGAGCTGGCCAGTGGGGCAGCGCCATGGCCTTCGCGGGCGCCCTGTTCGATCTCGAGGTCAAGGTCTACATGGTCCGCGCCAGCTATGACCAGAAGCCGTACCGGCGGATCCTCATGGAGACGTACGGAGCGGAGGTGGTCGCCAGTCCCTCCGTGACCACCGAGTACGGGCGGAAGGTGCTGAGCGAGACGCCGGGCAACCCCGGCTCGCTGGGCATCGCGATCAGCGAAGCCGTCGAAGACGCCGCGACCCGGGATGACACCAAGTACGCTCTCGGGTCGGTCCTGAATCACGTCCTGCTTCACCAGACGGTCGTCGGCCAGGAGGCCCTCGAGCAGATGGAGATGGCCGGCGAGATGCCCGATGTCATCGTCGCCTGCACCGGCGGGGGATCGAACTTCGCCGGTCTGACCTTCCCGTTCCTGGGGCGCAACTTCCGGGAAGGGGCCGGGCACCGGATCATCGCCGCAGAGCCGGAAGCCGCACCCAGCCTGACCCGCGGGGTGTACGCCTACGACTTCGGTGACACCGGGCGCCTTACCCCACTGATCAAGATGCACACGCTGGGCGCCGACTTCATCCCGGAGCCGATCCATGCCGGCGGGCTTCGCTACCACGGGATGGCGCCCCTGGTGAGCCTCCTCAAGGAGCATGGCTTCATCGAGGCCCGAAGCATCCACCAGCGCGCCAGCTTCGAGGCTGGCGTCGCCTTCGCCCGGGCGGAGGGCATCCTGCCGGCACCGGAGCCCACCCACGCCCTTCGCGTGGCCATGGACGAGGCCATCGCGGCCCGCGAGGCCGGCGAGTCGAAGGTCATCCTGTTGAACCTCTGCGGCCACGGCCATTTCGATCTCGCCTCGTACGAGCGGTACCTGCAGGGCTCGCTCGAAGACTACGAGTACCCGACCGAGAAGGTCGAAGCTGCATTGGCTGGTCTGCCGACCGTCTGATCGACGGCTGCACAGTCGCGAAAGGGCGGGGAAGATGCCACGATTGGCCTGCTGGTCATGCGGGCGCCAGATCTACACCGTGTCGCCGCTCGAGTCGCTGTTCACCGAGGAGCGCCGTTGCCCGCGGTGCGGGGCATTCTTGGACCGTGAGCGGCGAGAGAGCGAGCGACGCCAGGGCAACCGGCGGCGGAACCCGCCGGATGATCCCGGGCCGCCGCCGGGTGAAGGCGAGCGGCGCGTCGCCGACCGGCGCGTGAACCGGCGGCGCGCGGGCGGCTGAGCGGACACCTACCGAC
>JAOUEG010000092.1 GCA_029858845.1 Chloroflexota bacterium
TGTGGACATCCTGCGCCAGAAGGGCCACATCATCGCCATGACGGGCGACGGCGTGAACGACGCGCCCGCGCTCAAGCGCGCCGATATCGGGGTCGCGATGGGCATCACCGGGACCGAGGTCTCCAAGGAGGCGTCGGTCATGATCCTGACCGACGATAACTTCGCCACGATCGTCAAGGCCGTGGAACTCGGCCGGGCGCTGTACGACAACCTGATGCGCTACATCCGGTTCCAGATGGCCGGGCTGTTCGGCTTCATCGGGACGTTCCTCGGGGCCAGCATCTTCAACATCCTGGGCGGCGTCCCGTTCCTGCCGCTCCAGACCCTGTGGATCAACTTCACCGTGGATGTCTTCCAGGCGCTGGGTCTGGGCTACGGCAAGCCGCGCTCCGGCCTGATGGAGGAGGCCCCGCGGCCCAAGGGCCAGACGATCCTGCCGCGGCCGCTGTTCATGTGGCTGGTCGTGATCGGGATCTGGATGGCCATCGGCACGCTGGGTCTCATCTACTGGGCGAGCGCCGAGCATGGCGAAGTGATCGCCCACACGATGGGCCTGGTCACGTTCTCCCTCTTCCACCTCTTCTACTCGCTGGAGACGGCCAACGCCGACCGAACGCTGTTCAGCAGCGAGCTGATCGAGAATCCCACGCTGGTGAAGACCACCGCAGTGTCCGCCCTGACGATCTTCCTCGCCACGTCCTTCGGGCCGCTGCAGCGGCTGCTGGACACGGTCGAGCTGAGTCCGGAACAGTGGGCCCTCTGCCTCGTCATCGCGGCCTCGATCATCGTCGTTGAAGAGGCCCGCAAGTTCGTGCGACGTCGGTCGGCGGAGGCCGCCGAATCGGAGCCGCTCCAGCCTGCGACGGCCACTGCATGAGTGCGCAATACGTGCGCCTGGGAGGCCCGGAATGACGCAACTCAATCGGCGCCGCGTCGCGCGGTTCATCGACGACTTCCGCGTGGAGCCGGGCCGACGGGTGCGGCTCCCAAAGGACTTCAACCCCGCCGAGATCACGCGATCTGGCACGAAATCCGAGGCAAAGGCCATCCTGGAGCAGGGAGTCGAGCGGCTGGCAGAGTACCAGGCACGTCTGGCGGCCCAGGACGATTACGGCGTCCTGGTCATCCTCCAGGCGATGGACGCGGCCGGCAAGGATGGCACGATCCGGCACGTGATGAGCGGGGTCAACCCGCAGGGCGTCGAGGTCAGCAGTTTCAAGGTCCCATCCAGCGAGGACCTGGACCACGACTACCTTTGGCGATACCAGCGGCGGTTGCCGCAGCGTGGGCACATCGGGATCTTCAATCGCTCGTACTACGAGGAGGTTCTCGTAGTCCGCGTCCACCCCCAGATCCTGGCGGGCCAGAAGATCCCGAGGAAGCTCAAGGACCGCGGGATCTGGGGTCGTCGGTTCCGCGAGATCAACGACTGGGAGCACTACCTGACCGATCAGGGCTATCGCATCGTGAAGCTCTTCCTCAACGTCAGCAAGGACGAGCAGAAGGCCCGATTCCTGTCCCGTATCGATGAGCCTGACCGAAACTGGAAGTTCTCCGCCGCGGATGTCCGGGAACGGCGGTTCTGGGACGACTATCAGAAGGCATTCTCCGAGGTGCTGTCCAACACGAGCACGCCGTGGGCCCCGTGGTACGTCATCCCCGCAGACGTGAAGCCGTTCGCTCGGGTTGCTGCTGCGGCGGTCATCCTCGACGCGCTGATGCAGATCGACCCGAAGTTCCCGACCATGTCGGACGACGCGAAGGCGGCGCTGCTCACGGCGAAGGAAGAGCTGCTCGGCGGCCCCGTTGCGGTCGACGGGGGAGGCGCTGCGGCTGAGCCGGATGCGGCCGCTACGGGCAGAAAGGGGCGCAAGCGCAAGAAGCGCTAGGCCGGGCGGCGGAGATCTCCGGGTCTCGCCGCGTCGGGCGGTCTGATCAGGTGGAGATCCCCAGGGCGAGAAGGATGCCCTGGCCGGCAATGACGAGGACGCTCGTCAGGACGAGGAACCCGGCCAGCGAGGCCGCGAAGAACCGGCCGTACTCCATCCCGATGGCCGCTGCGGTGACCGTCGCGAAGGTGGTCAGCGGATTCGGGATCAGCGACAGGGCAAAGACGGTCCGCTGGGGGTGGCGATGCATCCGGCGCTCCACGTACTCTCGCGCCCGGGACATGGCCGACCGGGCGCGCGTGACAAGCCTGGTCGACCGACCGCCCGAGCCGGGGGGCTCCGATGGGTCTCGCCCCGCCGAGGCGACGCCCGCCACGGTCGTGGCTGCATCGTCGTCGTGATGCCGGCCGGAGGCCCTGTCGCCGTCGCGGACCTTCTCGTGGTGATGCTTGCCGGCTCGAGTCGCCACGAAGTACGAGCTCTGGCCGAGGGCCATCGCGAGCGCGGTCAGGATCGCGACGAGCAGGGGGTCGAGCACGGCTCCCTGGTTCACGATCATGACCCAGCTCAGCGGCCGAACACCTGGGACGGGCACGAGTGCGCCGCCCGCCCCGACCCAGCAGACCACCATCAGGCCAATGATTGCGAGGAGGCCGAGATCGACGGCGGTTTCGAGCAGGGCGCCCAGCCATGACAGCAGCACGAGACTCGTGGCGACCAGCACGGCCACGACCGCGACCCGCCGACGGAGCGTCGTCGGCCAGTGATGCAGCACCCACGCGTGGGCCCTGGTGATGAAGTTGGCGTCGTCGGGTTGGTACACCTCGTGGAGGCTGCCGCGCTAGGCCGGCTCGACGGCGGGCGACGCGCTGCCGTCCGGCGCGGGGCCCGAGGGCGGAGTCGCGATCGCTGTCGATGCTGACTGGTCCTCGGACGCCGGCGGCTTGCCCATGACCTCCAGCACGGATCTCCAGGTCGCGGCCACCACGCCGAGGAACGGGACGACCAGGAACATCCCGAGGATACCGCCGAGGGCGCTGCCGGCCGGGATCGCCAGCAAGATGATCGCGGGATGCAGGCTGACGGCACGGCTGAAGACCAGCGGCTGAACGACGTTGCCTTGCACGACATTGAAGACCAGCGTGAACGCCACGAACACGATGATGGTCACCGGATCGCCGGTGGATAGGGCCAACAGGTCCGCCATGAAGGTCGTGATCATGCTGCCGAAGTAGGGGATGTACCCTCCGAAGAAGGAGAGCACGAAGACGGGCAGGGCGAGCGGGATGCCCAGGATCACCATCAGCAGCCACTGTGTCCCCGCCCCGAAGAGCGCGACCGCGCCCGTCCCGAGCATGTAGCCACCAAGCACCGAGACGGCCCTGCTCGCGGCCGCGTTGATCTCCTCGTGCCGCCACGGAGCCAGGTGCGTCGTCACCGATTCCCAGGCCTTGCGACCGTCGCGCAAGGCGATGAAGGTCAGGACTACTCCCACCACGATGATGGCTGCGAATGCGGCAACGCTGGCGGAGGCGGCGAGTACCGCCTGAACGATCTCGCCGCCGATTTCGTCGGACAGGCCGCTCAACAGTCCGGCAAGGCCGCCGACCGCGTCATCGGCCGCACCCGCTCCGACCCCCGCCTCTGCCGCGATGTCGGCGACGTTGGTGACGAGCACGATCAGCGCAACGGCGGTCAGGAAGACGATGACTCCGGATACGCCGGCGGTCACCACCGCGGCCGCGCGCGAGCGGCTCCATCCTCTCGCTTCCAGCCAGCTCACCATCGGGGCGAGCGTCGCTGCGAGGACGGCAGCCACGATCAGCGGGAGCGCCAGCAACGGGATCTGGGCGATCCCGGCGAATGTGATCGCCACCAGGGCAAGACCGATGAGCAGGCGCCAGCTCCAACCGGCGAGCAGATCGAGCCACCTCGGCACCACCGGCGGCGCGGCCGTCGGATCCTCATCGGGTTGCTGCAGATCATGGGCCAGCCGGGAGCCCGCCGCCATCAGGGCAACGGTGAGCGGGACCGCGGTGATGAGGCCGAAGAAACCCGCGACGTATCCCCCGATCGGCAGCGCGATCAGGATGATGGCCGGATTCACACGGGTCGCCCCTGATCGCCGCGCGAGGGCACGGGACACGGCGACGTCGGCGAGCACGATCAGCGCCAGCACGAGGACCATACCGGCCGAACCGATGGACGCGAGCGTCGCCAGCAGGACGGCGCCGATCGCGACGATGCTGCCGAGGTATGGGATGAAGCCGCCAGCGAACACCAGCACCGCCAGCGGTAGCGCAAGCGGTACGCCAAGGATCGCCAGCAGCACAAAGACGGCGAATCCGGTCAGGGCGGCGTGCACGGTCACGGACTGCAGGTACTCGGCCAACCGGTTGGCGCCCGCAGTGCCGATCTCGTCGGCAGAGGTGCGCCGACGGTCGTCCAGGGCGCTCGTAAGCCAGTCCCACCAGTGATGATCGTTGGCAAGAAGGTAGAACGTCGTGAAGCCACCGAACAACAGGATCGATCCAAGGGCAGCAACGTTCCCGGCGATCGCACCGACGTTGGCGGCCAGCCAATCTCGCGAGCCGGACACGAGATCCACGATGGCGCTGAAGATCTGCGGTGCGATCCGGCCGGCGGCCTGCTCGCTTCGCAGCGCGTCCAGGCCCGCCTGCACCGCGGCCACCAGGTCCGGTCCGTAGCGTACGAGCACGACGGCTGCGACGGCCAGCACGAGGATGAGGACGCCGAAGGCGAGCGCCGTCCCGACCGCGGCGGCCCGTGATGCCCCCCATCCGCGTGCGCGCAGGCGATGGACGATGGGCATGACCACGGCGGATGCGAGGACCGCCACCGCGACCGCCGCCGTGACGGTCCCGATCGCCCAGGCGATGGTGACGATCACGGCCCCGAACGCCGCGATCACGAGGGCGCGCCACCCCAGCGCCCCCAGTCGAACCAGCCAGAATGGGATCGCCAGCGGCACGGCCGCTCCGGTCTCAACGTTTGTCGGGTCTGTGGTCCCTGGCTGCCGATCCATCTAGGTCTCCAGGCTCGACGACGCCACTCGGACGAGCGGCCGGATTGGGCTTCCAGCGGAGTCGGCGCGACGAAGGCATCGATCGCCGGACCATGTTGTCGCCAGCCAGCGTACACGGCATCAAGGGCACGCGGTGGCGTCGGCCCGGACCCCGGCCGGTGAGGGCTACCATTCCGGGCCTTCAGTCCAACCTGGGAACGAACCGTCAGTGCGCCGCCGCCGAGCCGCTGTCGGGTGCCATCGAGCTCGACTGGGTCGCAGGACGCGCCGAAGTGAGTCGCAGAAAAGTTATGCATAGGACTTGTGCAAAAGTATTGTGCATGCTAGTCTCCGGGCATGAACGCACAACCTCCCTCCAACATCCACCTCGATGCGCGCGCGCTCAAGGTCCTCGCCCACCCGCTACGGACGCGCCTCCTGGCGGCACTTCGGATGGACGGTCCGGCGACGGCGACCGCGCTCGCGGAGACGCTCGGGACCAATACCGGAGCGACCAGCTACCACCTGCGAAGACTCGCCTCCGTCGGACTCGTCGAGGAGACGGATCAGGGCCGCGGCCGCGAGCGCTGGTGGCGCGCCGCCACGGAGATGCACAACTGGACCGAGCGTGACGTCGCCGATGACCCCCAGGGGCGCGCCGCCACGGACTGGCTGCGCCGCGCCACCCTGAGCTGGTTCCTGGACCGCTATCAGGCGTGGCTCGACACGCAGGCCTCGTGGCCGCTCGATTGGCAGGATGTCTCGGGGGGGAGCGATTTCGCCCTCAGCCTCACGCCGGCACGCCTGGCGGCCTTCCAGGCCGAGTTCCAGGCCATGTTCGAGCGCTACCACGCAGCGACCCCGGAGACGGACGACGCCGAGGAGTCGGCTGAGACCGTCCTGATCTACCTCCACACCTTCCCGGTCGGGGCGACGAAATGAGCAGGGAGACACCGATGCACCCCATCGACGCCCGCGCGGCCCGGCGCCGCTTCCTCGTACTCCTGGGCCTGCGCTGGGGGATGACCGGCCTGCTCATCCCGGTCCTGGTCCTCCTCGCGGTCTCTCGCGGGTTGTCGCTCACGGAGATCGGCCTCCTGTTCGGGATCCAGGGCCTGGTCGTCCTGTTCCTCGAGCTGCCGACCGGCGGTCTGTCCGACGCCCTCGGGCGGCGGCCGGTCCTCCTCCTCGCGAGCGTCGTCGGATTGTTCTCGCTGGTGCTCCTGTACCTGGCGGAGTCGGTCGGGATGTTCGCCGCCGCGATGGTGTTGATGGGGATCTACCGGGCTCTCGACAGCGGTCCGCTGGAAGCGTGGTACGTGGACGCGACCCTGGCCGCGGATCCCGATGCCGAGATCGAGAAGGGCCTGAGCGCCGGGACGACCGTCCTCAGCATCGCGATCGCGCTCGGAGCCATCGCCTCAGGCGGTCTCGTCGCGCTCGACCCCTTCGATGCCGTGCCGACATTGGCCCTCCCGATCCTCGTCGCTGTCGCCATCGGCGTCGTCAACCTCCTCGCCATCGTCGCCCTCATGACCGAGGCGAGCGTCCCGCGCGGGATCGGGGCCGTCGCGGAGTCCGTTCGGGCCGTGCCGCGCGTGGTCGGCGACGGGATCGGGCTGCTGCGGTCATCGCGGGTGCTGCTGGCGATCGTGACGGTCGAGGTCTTCTGGGGCTTTGCCGTCGTGGCCTACGAGAATCTGTTCCCGATCCGGCTTGCCGAGACGCTCGAAGACACCACGCAGGCGGCGGCGCTGATGGGCCCGGTGAGCTCGCTGGCCTGGTTCGCCGCCGCGGCGGGCGCCGCCGGGATCATCGTGGTGAGCGACCGTATCGGCGTCGCGAGATCCGCGGCGATCCTCCGGATCGTGCAGGGGGTCACGATCGTGGCGATGGGCCTCCTCGCCGGCCCGCTCGGTCTGGTGACCGCGTTCCTGGCCTGCTACATGACGCACGGTGCGGCCAACCCGATGCATACGACGTTGCTCCACCGGCAGGTCGACGGAC
>JAOUEG010000093.1 GCA_029858845.1 Chloroflexota bacterium
ACGCTCGGCCGCCGGTTATCCACGTCCGCAGCGGCCTTCTCCACGACCATGACCGGGGTTATGGCCAGGTCATCCACAGAACGGATGTTCCAACGAGCGGGCTGCTCTCGGCCTGGCTCGGGGGGGGGATCGACTTCGCGGGTCGGCGATCAGGCCGCAGGCCGGCCCCGGTTCAGACCGTGTCCAGGAGTCGGCTCAGGAACTGCTGGGTGCGGGGATCCTGGGGCTGCTCGATGACCTGCTCGGGCGGGCCGGCCTCGACGAACGTGCCACCCTCGATGAAGTAGACCCGATCGGCGGCCTCGCGGGCGAACGCCATCTCGTGGGTGACGACGATCATGGTCGCGCCCTCGTGGGCGAGCTCGGACATGACCTTGAGCACCTCCCCGACGAGCGTCGGATCCAGCGCGGAGGTCGGCTCGTCGAACAGAAGCACCTTCGGCTCCATCGTGAGGGCCCTGGCGATGGCGACACGCTGCTTCTGCCCGCCGGACAGCCGCGCCGGGTACTCATCGCGCTTCTCGCGCAGTCCGACCTTGTCCAGGTACTTCTCCGCCGTCGCGACCGCTTCATCCTCCGCGACGCCCTTGACCCGGGTCGGACCCTCGATGAGGTTCCCGAGGACGGTCATGTGCGGGAAGAGGTTGAACTCCTGGAAGACCATCTGGGCGCGCAGGCGGATCTGGCGGATCCGCTCCTGGTGCTCGCGGTCCCATTGATGCAGTGGATCCGCCTCCACGCGGAGGCCGTCCACCTCGATCGTCCCGACGGTAGGCTCCTCGAGGAAGTTCGTGCAGCGCAGGAGCGTGCTCTTGCCCGATCCGGAGCGACCGATCAGGCAGACGGTCTCCCTCGGATAGACCTCAAGTGTGCACCCGCGCAGGACGTGATTGGAGCCGAAGTACTTCTCCAGCCCTTCCAGCCGGACGATCGGGTCGGAACCGGCCGGGGTCAGGGCACCGGGGGCGGCGAAACGATCCCGCGGGCGCTCATCGGTCGTCATCGCGTCTCCCTCACACTCGCCGGTCGCTTTCGGCCATCCGCTTCTCCAGCCGGTCCTGGAGGAGGGAGAAGACGATGGTCAGGACCCAGTAGACCAGCGCGGCCACGAGGAGCGCCTCGAGGGCCCGGAAGTTCTGGGTCCCCACCCGCTGCGCCCGCCACAGGAGTTCCTGGACGCCCAGCAGCGAGACGAGCGCCGAGTCCTTGATCATCGCGATGAACTCGTTGCCGATGGCCGGTGTCACGATCCGGATCGCCTGCGGCAGGATGACTCGGCGCATCGTCATCCGGTCGGTCATCCCGAGGGCTGCAGCCGCCTCGAGCTGACCCCTGGGGATGGCCTGGATCCCGGCTCGGAAGACCTCCGTCATGTAGGCGCCATAGTTGAAGGCCAGTGCGAACACGCCGAGGACGAGCGTCGGGATGCCGGCGAACCCATCCCAGATCTGCGGCAGGGCAAGGTAGATGAACAGGATCTGTACGATCAACGGCGTGCCGCGGACGAGCGAAACGTAGAAGCTCGCCAGAGCGTAGATGACCGGCCGATCCGACAGGCGGCCGAGCGCGCCGATGACGGCGAATACGATGGCGACGGCGATGGACGACGCCGACACGAGGATCGTGATCGGGATCCCGGCGAGGATGAACTCCTGCCACCGGCCGAGGAAGACGGGGTCGATCTTGTTTGCGGCCAGGAGGCCGATCAGGATGGCGCCGAGCAGGACGCCCCAGGTGGCGGCGAAGATGGTCCGGAACCGGGTCTGGTCGCGCCGTCGACTGCGCGCCACCGCCTCGATGATCTCGGCGCTCGTCTCGGTCCTGACCTGCCCGACCGCGGCAGCTCCCGGCATCTGGTGGTCATGCATGGCCGACTGGACCCATGGCGCGCCTCCCGCCCCCCTGGATATGGTGACGGGGCGCCCTCGAGGGCGCCCCGTCGGTTCAGCCTGCGGTCAGCCGCCGGCCGGGTTGGTCAGGTCCTCCTCGAACCACTTCATGGAGAGCGACCCGAGCGTTCCGTCCGAGCGCATCTCGTCGAGGATCTTGTTCACCTCCGTGACCATGGACGTCGGGTCCGGGCCGCTCTTGTCGAAGGCGACCGCCAGCGGTTCGGCGAAGACCGGGTCCCCGATCGCCTTGACCGGCAGGCCCGCGTCGATCGCGCCCTGGACGGTGGTCGACGAGCTCAGCCAACCCTGGAAGTCCTGCCGTCCGGCCTGCCACGCCTCGGCGCAGTTGCGGTCGGTGTTCAGCGACACGACGGTGATATCGGCCGGCGCGGCATCCGGGGTCTTCGTCCCGAAGTCGAGCGTCCCGTCCAGCCATTGCTGATAGGTGGTCGCGGCGCCGACGCAGACGGCCTGTCCTGTCAGGTCGGCGACGGAGCCGATGTCCGATGTGGCCTCGACCGACATCTGGGCCGGCGTGTAGTAGTACGGCTCGGTGAATGCGATCACCTTCTCGCGATCCGTCGTGATCGTCATGGAGCCGACGCTGAAGTCCCACCGCCCGCTCCACGAGCCGGCCGTGATCGCCTCCCAGCTCGGGGTCTCGAAACTGATGTCCACGCCGAGCCGCTTGGCGATCTCGGTCCCGACGTCGATGTCGAAGCCCTCGTACGTCCCGTCCGGCGCCAACGCCGACTGGGGTGGATACTCCGGATCCGTGGACATCACGATCTTGTTGGCCGCCTTCACCTTGGCCAGCAGGTCGTCGCTCGCGCCGTCGCCGCTGCAGGCGGCGAGGACCCCTCCGATGAGGGCGGCGATGACGATCAGACCGGTGAACCGGGCGACACCGAGTGTGGCTTGTCGCATGGTCTACCTCCTCCTGGGGACGCCCGAGGAGCATCGTCTTGCCAGCGGGCCGGACGATGCCGCTTCCGCGGGTCGCGTCCTTGACGTGTCGGCATCTTACCTGCCGCGGCCCCGTCGTAGAGCGGCATCTCGACAGTCGACGTCCCGAGTTACAAGCCGCTGTAGGCGTGCAGCCCGCTGAACCACAGCGAGCCGGAGTACGTGACGAGGACCATCGCGAAGCCGACGACGAGCAGCAGGGCGGCCGGACGACCGGCCCACGATCGCCGGTTGCGGGCGTGGAGATAGACCGCATAGGTCAGCCACGTCACGAGAGCGGCGGTCTCCTTCGGATCCCATCCCCAGTAGCGCGACCAGGCGATGCTCGCCCACCAGGAGCCGAGGATGATCATCGTCGCGAAGATCGGAAAGCCGATGATCACCGATCGGTACGCGACCTCGTCAAGGACCTTGTGCGACGGCAGCCACGCGTAGCGATCCCCCTGGCCCTGGATGAGATACGCCACCCCGGCGGCGAAAGACGTTGCGAAGATCCCGTACGACAGGACGGCCATGCCGACATGGATCGTCAGCAGCGGCGCATTCTGGAGCGCCGGTACGAGCGGCGAGATCTCGGACGGCAGGCTGGAGGCGTAGAGGAGCAGGGCGAGGGCCACGCCGGTCGGGATGAACCCGATGGCGCGGATGGCGTAGCGGCGCGCCAGGAGCGCGTACCCGGCGAGCATCGAGAACGAGAAGGCCACCGTGAACTCGTACATGTTGCCCCACGGACCACGCTCGACGGCGATCCCTCGGAGCAGCACGGCGATGCCCAGCGTGAGCACGGCGGCCCACGTGAGCCACGTGGCCGCGCGGGTCAGCGGACTTGGTGCGGCCGCGAGGACCGGGCCCCGGGCCGCGTCGCGAGCCTGCGCCGCGACGAACGATCCGGTGACCACGCCCGCGTACGCCGGCTGTTTCGTCATCCCGTTCGTCACGCCGATGGCCGACAGCGCTCGCCGGCCGTTGGCCAGCATCACCGCATGGCCCACGTGGGCGGCGAAGGCCAGGGCCACGACGATGGCGCCGACGGAGAAGAGGACGGAGGAGAGTTCGGCCAAGGTCATGCCCTCAGGAGACGCGCGCGATCGATGGCTGGTGCCGCCCGCGCCTCAGGCGACCGCTGCGCCGCCGGGCTTGGCGCCGGGCGTCGACCGGACCACCACGGCCTGCGGCTTGACCTTGAGGACCAGGCCGCAATCCGTGCAGGTATCGACAAGGGCCGATCGGCCCAGTCCGCACATCGGGCAGACGACCGCAAGGTCGTCGCGGCAACGATCGCAGCGGAGCGTCCCGGACTCATAGATCAGCGCGTCACGCCGGCAGTGCGGCAGGCCGACCGGGAAGCGGGGCTGCCCGTCCGCGCCGATCTCGGCGACCCGCGGACCCTCCACCGTCACGACCTTGGTCCGCGGCTTCCGCACCTGGTAGAGGAAGATCCCCAGCGCCGTGAACGTGATCAGCGGTCCGACCACACCCAGGAAGATGAGGATCGGCAGCAAGCCGATCAC
Source organism: Chloroflexota bacterium (assembly GCA_029858845.1). Classification (GTDB taxonomy): domain Bacteria; phylum Chloroflexota; class Limnocylindria; order Limnocylindrales; family CSP1-4; genus SPCO01. Next base: position 4,370 of record JAOUEG010000093.1, read on the forward strand.
GGCACCCCAGTCCGGCAGCACGAACAGGGACGTGATGTCCAGGATCGTGTTCCAGATGTCGTTGAGGGCGTCGGTGATGCTCACGCGGGCATCCTACCCGACGGCGGTCGCCCGCGGCGCGGGTTGCCCCGCTTCGTCGTCGCGCCCCGACCGGGCTTCCATCCGGGGCGGTCCTCGCCGTCGGCATCGACTCCTTTCGACCCCGTCGAGCCGCCCTGGGCTGACGCCGGCGGGCGCGCCGCTGGTCGGCGATTGCCGACGGAAGGCGAGGACAGCTTCGGTCGTTCCAGGCGCCCGATCAGCCACGAGGTCCCGGCCGTTCGGGCCCCGCGTTCTCGAAGGGTGGTACGAAGGGCCCGATCGTCGCTCACGACGAGGATGGCGGCGGCTCCAGCCGGCCCGACCGCGGCCCGCGCCTCGTCGACCAGCGAGAGGAGCAACTCGTCGGCACTTCGTCGGCCGGAGTGACGGACGATGAGCCCGGCCGCGACCCGCTGGCCTCGCATCCCACGATCAGGCACGCCGTCGAACACGAGCTCGATCCCGACGGTCGGTGGCACGATGCCGCGGATCCTGCCGATGAGGGCCGCCTGCGGCGCCGCCCCGGGGCCGCGTGTCATGACGTGGAGCAGGTTCGTCCCGTCGATGAGCAGGCGGTCCGTACCCGTCAGGGGGTCGCGCGGCAGGCTGGTCACGACCCCATCGTACGCGGACAAGGGCCGAACGCTACGATCGGGCTGTGAGCCTTCTGCTGCTGGTCGACCTCGACGGCGTCGTCTATCGAGGATCCGATCCCGTCCCGGGCGTCGCCGCGGTGCTGGCCGAGAGGGCTGCCGCCGGGGACGACGTCGTCTACGTCACCAACAACTCCATGCACTACCGAGCTGACTACGTGGCCCGCCTCACGGCCATGGGGGCGCCGATCACGCCCGAAACGGTGATCTCCTCGGCGCGGGCGACGGCCCTGCACCTCAGCCACCACGAACCCGGGGTCAGGCGAGTCCTCGTGCTCGGTGCGGGAGGCCTGGAACGTGAGCTGCGGGATGTCGGCCTGGACGTGGTGACGGCCGGGCAGGCCGCGACACGCATGGCGCAGGAGGGCATCGATGGCTGGGCCGCGGCGGGCGCCCCGGACGCGGTCGTCACCGGTCTCGACCCGAACTTGACGTACCTGCGCTTGGCCGCGGCCGCCGACTGCATCCGAGCGGGCGCCCGGTTCATCGCCACGAACCGCGACCCCATCTACCCCACGGAGCGCGGCGTCCAGCCCGGTGCCGGGGCGGTGGCCGCCGCGGTCGAGGCCGCAAGCGGGGTGACGCCCCTGTCGATCGGCAAGCCGGCCCCCCATCTCCTGGACCTGGCGGCAGAAGCCGTCGGTCGCACGGCGGACGAGGCCGTCATGATCGGCGACGGGATCGGGACAGACCTGGCCGCTGCTCATGCCGTGGGCGCCCGCTGCATCTTCATGCTGACCGGGGTGACCACGCGCGAGCAGATCGAGCGCCTCCGGGCCGACGACCGGCCGACGGCCGTCGCCGCGGACGCCGGCGAACTGAGGGAGGCCCTGCAGGCGCTCACCACGGGGACATGATCCTCCGGCGACCTCGATCGGCCCGCGTCGGAACCAGGCCCGGGCGGCGCCCCATCGTTCGGTGGCCGGTCCACGCATGCAACCGGTCGCGGTTCCCGAACGTCATGTGTCCATGAGGCGGATGGAGAGCTTGCGTGCGCGGCTCCTCGGGTTCGGGGTGGCCGCGGTGATGCTGGCTGCCTGCACCGTGGCGGGATCTTCACCGAGCCCTTCTCTCCCTGGCGTCGGGATCGCCGAGGCGGTCGGTGACTGGCGACTCGTCGAGGGCGTCCAGTCGGGTCGTCCCATCCCGATCGTTCCCGGCGCCGATATCACGCTGACCGTCGAGGAGGGCAGGATCGCCGGCCGCGCCGCCTGCAACCAGTACGGTGGCGAGATCGTCGTCCAGGGCGATGAGATCAGTTTCGGCTCGGTGTTCATGACCGAGATGGCGTGCGCCGAACCGATCATGGCCTCCGAATCCGCCTACCTCGCGGCACTCGCCGAGGTGCGTTCCGCTGGGGTCGCGAACGATCGGTTGCGCCTGATGGGTGATGGTGTCGACCTCGTGTTCGAGCGCCTGGTCCCTGTCCCCACGGCTGCCCTGATCAGCACCGACTGGGTGCTCGATTCGCTGGTCGACGGCGACGGCATCTCCTCCGTCGCGGGCGCACCCGCGACCCTGCGGCTCGGTCCGGGCGGTGACGTCACCGGGTCGACCGGCTGCCGCTCGTTCTCGGGCCGATGGACCGAGGCCGCCGGGATGATCGCGGTCACCGACCTGGCCCTGGGCCGGGAGCCCTGCTCGGCCGACCTTGCCGCCCAGGATGCCCACGTGATCGAGGTCCTGGAAAGCGGG
>JAOUEG010000094.1 GCA_029858845.1 Chloroflexota bacterium
CGATCATATCTCCTGGACCCCAGGTTGCCGGAGACGTTCGACCTGGTCGCCTAGACCGAGCCACCCAGACCGGTGAACCGCCCATCCGCCGCGCGCCGGACATGCTGGACCGCCACGATCGCTTTGCGCTCGATCGGCCCGTAGACGTGCGGGTAGATGCCGGCCGGATCCTCGATCCGCCACGGCGAACCGGCTCGCTCCAGGTCGATGGTGATCGCTATGTATGGGCGCGGGTCGTCCCGGTAGTAGCGATCCGCCGTCGCCATCAGCTCGCGAGCTCCGTCCGTGCAATGGATGAACCCCTCGATCTCGAGTGATGGCGCCGCGTACGGGGCCGATGGCGTCCGGGCCGCCCACACCTCGGCCGGCACAAGGTGGAACGTCGTGCGCATGCGCTGATGATGCCACCGCTCCGACCGCCGGCCGGCGCCTCTGCCATGATGGACACGTGCCTCCCACACGCTTCCCGTTCCGGCTCGATCGTCGCTCGCGTCCGATCCTTCGGCTCTTCGGGATCCACGACGTGGACGACGCGTATGTACGTGTGGACGACGCGACCTTCACGGCTCGGTTCGGGCGCTTCGAGGTGGCGACGCCGCTCGCGAACCTGGCGTCGTGGCGGATCGAGGGCCCATGGCGCTCGATCCGGGCGGTCGGCGTCCGTCTCAGCCTCCGACACGGTGACATCACGTTCGGGGGCACGGCGCGCGGGGGCGTCCGGATCGACTTCCGGGAGCCGGTCAAGATCGGTCCGTTCCACCCGCCGGCCCTGTACGTGACGGTGGAGGACCTGGAGGGGCTGGGAGAGGCGCTCCGGTCGCGCGGTGTCGGCGGCAGCGATGCCCGCCAGCAGTCCCTACCCTAGGGCGATGGACCCGCTACCTGCCGGCTCAACCGATCACGTCCGGCCGGCCTCGCCCGACGAGCGGTCGGATGTCCGCGGGATGCACCGGGCGACGCGCGAGGCCTGGGACGAGGCGGCGGAACGCTACGAGGGCTGGTTCGACGAGGCCGTCGAGCTCATCAGGTCGGGCGGCACGAACCTGCTTCCGCCTGAGCTCGAGCTGATCGGCGACCTCCACGGCCGCTGCCGGCGGGCGATCCACCTGCAATGCGCCGGCGGTCGCGACACCCTGTCGCTCTGGAACGCCGGCGCAGCCGAGGTCGTGGGTCTCGACTTCAGCCCGCGGATGATCGACCTCGCCCGGCGCCTGTCCGACGCAGTCCACGCTCCGGCGACCTGGATCGAGGCCGATGTCCTGGACACCCCTCACGAACTGGACGGCACCGCGGACCTGCTCTACACGGGACGTGGCTCGCTCATGTGGCTCCAGGACCTCGACGCCTGGGCCGCGGTGCTGCGGCGCCTCCTTGCCCCGACGGGTCGCCTCGTCATCTTCGAGGGCCACCCGGTCGAATGGTTGTTCGACGTGGGTGCCGATGGTCACTGGATCGCGACCGACTACGACTACTTCGCGGGGCCGGAGGCATCGCGGGGCTGGGCGCCCGAGTACATCGATACCCTGTCCATCCCGGACGACGATCAACACTGGAAGTTCGCGCGCGCCTGGACGCTCGGGGAGATCATCACCGCTCTCCTCGGCGCGGGCCTGCACCTGGACCGGGTGGCGGAACACTCCACCGACTGGTGGGGGGGCCACGCCGATGCCAGACCTGAGGAGCAGGGTCGGATCCCGCTGTCGTTCTCCGTGCTCGGGCGGCTGCCCAGCCCCTGACGATCCCCCAGGTCGGCCGAATCGTCAGTCTGGCCGCTGGGTCTCGATGACGGTGGTCGGGGCGTTGTGAACGGCGGGGATGCTCCCGAGGCGGCCCGCCTGATAGTCCACCATCGCCTGCATGACCTCCTCGCGGGTATTCATGACGAAGGGGCCCATCCATGCCACCGGCTCCCGGATGGGTCGCCCACCGAGGATCAGGACGTCCAGCTGTGGATGGCGCGATTCCTGGATCGGATCGGCGCTCACGGTCAGGGCGTCGCCGGCGCCGAAGACGGCGAGCTGGCCGGTCGCGATCGGACGGGCCTCCGCGCCGACGCTCCCCTGCCCCGCCATCACGTAGGCAAGCGCGTTGTAGTCCGAACGCCAGGGCAGCACGAGGCGCGCTCCCGGGCTCAGGGTCGCGTGCACGAGCGTCATCGGGCTGTAGGTGGACCCCGGCCCGGCATGACCGGCCACGTCGCCGGCGATGACTCGGACCAGGGCGCCGCCGTCTGGCGACGATGCGAGTGCGACTTCCTGCGCTCGGATGTCCTGATAGCGCGGCGCAGCCCACTTCTGGTCCCGTGGGAGATTCACCCACAGCTGGAAACCGTGGAACAGACCGCCGGTCCGGACCAGTTCCTCCGGCGGCTTCTCGATGTGCAGGATGCCGGCGCCGGCGGTCATCCATTGCGTGTCACCGTTGGTGATGAGGCCACCGCCGCCGTTCGAGTCACTGTGCTCGAAAGTGCCGTCGATCATGTAGGTCACGGTCTCGAACCCGCGATGTGGATGCCACGGCGTGCCCTTGGGCTCGCCCGGTGCGTAGTCCACCTCGCCCATCTGGTCAAGGTGGATGAACGGATCCAGGTCCTCGAGGGCGACACCGGCAAAGGCGCGTCGCACCGGGAACCCCTCCCCCTCGAAGCCGTGCGGCGCGACGCTCACGCCTCGAACGGTACGTTGGCGCGCGACCGCAGGATCGGGTGTGGGGATCCGCGGGAGGACGGTGAGATCAGCGACGGTCAGGGCGGGCATCTGGAGCACTCCTTGGTTGCCCGTGCACGATAGATGATGGTAGTTGCGTTGTCAACGACCCATGTGCAGCAGGCCCTCTATCGGTCGCTGCCCGGAGGGATGTCCTCGGCTGGCGGGCTGTCCACGGACACCCAGCGCCGGTCCAGGCTCAGCTGGATCACGGTCGATCGATCCTCGACGAGCGCCTGACGGAGGGCCGTCTCGAACTCGTCGTCACGCTCGACATGGACCCCGCGCGACCCCACGGCGCGCGCGACGGCGGCGAAATCCACATGGCCCAGCTCCGTGGCCACCCCCTGGCCGGAACCGCGCCAGTCCTGCCACATCCGGATGGTCCCGTACTGCTGATTGTCGAAGCACACCACGATCACACGAGCATGCTCGCGAGCGGCTGTCTCGAGCTCGGCCATCGTCATCGCCAGGCCGCCGTCGCCGACAAGGGCGACGACCGGGCGGTCGCGGTGCAGGAGCGCCGCCGCGATGCCGGCCGGCAGGCCGTAGCCCATCGCGCCGGAGGTCGGTCCCAGGAACGTGCCCGGACGTCGGAAGCGGAAGCCGCGACCGGCCCAACCGGCGAAATTCCCGGCATCGGTGGTGACGATGGCGTCGTCCGGCAGCACTCGTCGGAGTGTCTCGATCGTGCGTCCCGGATGCACCCCCGGGCCGGACCAGCCCGGACTGGCCCCGGCTACGTTCGAGGCGAGTTCCCAGGCGGAGCGGTCGGCGGCATTGTTTGCCTGGCGTTCGCGCACCAGTCCGGCGTCGAGCACCGCCTTGCCGAGCAGCCGCTCATTCGCGGCCCGAAGGAAGGCACGCGCGTCAGCCGCGATCGCGATCGTCGCCGGGGTTCCGACGCTGCGGCGTGGCTCCACGTCCACGTGAGCCCAGCGGGTCGTGGCAGACGGGACGACATCACCGTACGACGTCGGCTCGTTCAAGCGGCAACCGATCACCAGCATGGCATCGGCGCGCGCGAGCCGATCGCGCACGGTCGCGGCGGCCCCGAGCCCGGCCATCCCCAGGTAGAGCGGATGGTCGTTCGAGATGACGTCGGCCCGCCGCCACGCCGCGACGACCGGAACCTGTACGAGCTCCGCGAATCGGAGCAATTCCGTCGACGTCCTCGCCTGAAGCACACCTCCGCCGGCGACGATGACCGGTCGACGCGCGGACGCGAGCAGTTCGATCACGGCACGGACGTCGTCGGCGGCCGGACGCGTCGGACCCGGTCGGCCACCATCGACCCGGGCCTCCGTTGGCGCCGGCTCGTCGAGCAGATCCTCCGGCAGCGACAACAGCACCGGACCCGGTCGGCCACTGAGTGCCTGGCGGATCGCCTCCGACATCATCGGGGCGACGTCGTCGGGTGATTCGGCCTCCGCGGCCCACTTCGCCAGCCCGCCGATCGTCGCTACCAGGTCGGTCTCCTGGAAGGCCTCGTGTCCTCGATGCGCTCGCTCGACCTGGCCGACGATGGCGAACATCGGCGTCGAATCCTGGTGTGCCGTGTGGATCCCGATGGCCATGTTGGCACCACCAACGGCGCGCGTGCCGATGCATGCGGCCGGGCGGCCCGTGAGCTGGCCGTGGGCCTCGGCCATGAAGGCCGCTCCGCCCTCATGGCGCGTCGCCACGACTCGGATCCCCACGTCGCCGAGGGCGTCGAGCAGACCGAGGAAAGATTCGCCGGGGACGGTGAACGCGTAGCGCACGCCGGCTGTGCGCAAGGCATCCGCGATGAGACGCCCGATCGTCCTCGGCTCCGGCTCCGCGGGCTCCTTCGTGGGCGCAGTTTCCTCGATCGGGACGGGTTGCGGTACGCCCGCCGCTGCCGGCTCCTCCGACAGACCGGCCTCAGGCTGGGTCTCCGCCTCCGGCACGATGGGTTGGTCCTCTATGGGCTCTTCCGCCGGCATGGATTCGGGTGCCAGGTTGCGTGCTTCCGCCGGCATGGATTCGGCCGTGGTCGCCACTTGAGGCTCCGTCCCCGGTGCCGGTTCGGGGGTGGGAACGGGTTCGAGGGCAGGCTCGGGCTCGGGCGCCAGCGGCGGTTCGGGGGTGGGATCGGGTTCGATGGCAGGCTCGGGCTCGGGCGCCAGCGGCGTCAACTCGTCCGTCACGGCCGGGTCTCCAAAGTGCGTGCGGTCAGAGGGCGAATGGCGAGGCTACGGCCGAGATGACGAGTCCGAAGATGATGAGGACCGTGACCACGATCATCGCGGCTTTGGCGTAGCGGGAACCTGGAAGCATGGATCACCTCAGCGGTAGTTCTCGAACTGGAGCGGCACCGGCTCGTCCAGCTCGCGCAAGCGCGTGATGACCTTCTGCAGTTCGTCCTTGCTCTTGCCGGACACGCGGACGGCATCGCCCTGGATCTGCGACTTGACCTTCGGGAACTCGTCCCGGATCAGCTTCGTCAACCGCTTGGCGATCTCATCCGTGAGCCCGCGACGCAGCTTGATCTCCTGGCGGACCTTGTTCCCCCCGGCCGGCTCGACCTTGCCCCAGTCGAAGATCTTGAGCGAGAGGCCACGCCGAACCGACTTCGATTCGATCAGGTCCTTGATCGCCGCCGCCCGATGCTCGTCATCCGTCACAAGGACAAGCTCGTCCCTGCCCTGGGTGAGATCCACGGTGACACCCTTGAAGTCGTACCGCTGGCCGACCTCGCGCCGGACCTGGTCCAGGGCGTTGCGCAGTTCCTGTTCGTCGAAGTCGCTCACGACGTCGAACGAGACATCTCCTGCCATCTCAAGATCCTCCTTGTCCTGCGCAACTGCCGGCGTCGTGCTCGGCAGGATCGCCGCCGAACTCGAACCTGCCGTCCGTCTCGCACGATCTCCTGCGTCATGGGACCGCCGCCTGGTGCCATGGGTCTGTCCCGCGGGCGTGGACTCGCGTACCACGTGACGGATGGCCGGCGCGGCCCATCGACGCTGCCAGGTCAACTCTACCCGCTCTCCGGCGTGTGGCGCTTTCGGCCGCCCGTCTCGTCCGACTCGGCGGCAGCACGGAGGAGTGTCAACAGGCGCTCGCCGATCCGGTAGCTGTGTCCGCCACCCATGACGAGCACCGCGTCGCCGGGACGCACCCGGCCCGCCAGCCAGTCCGCCGTCGCGTCCACCGATCCCGGAGCCTCGGCGACGAGGTCTGGACGACGCCGTCGCACAGCCGCAGCGAGCGCTCCCGCCGACGCGACCGTCGTATCGGGGTCGCGCCCGGCCCAGATCTCCGCGATCGCGACGGCATCCGCGGCGGCGAGGGCCGCCGCGAACTCATCCAGGAGGGCGGCGGTTCGGTGGTAGGTGAGCGGTTCGTAGACGGCCCACACGCTTCGACCGGGCTCGCGCTGGCGGACCGCGTCGATCGTCAAACGGATCGCCGTCGGATGGTGCCCGTAGTCGTCGTACACGACCACGCCGCCTACCTCGCCCTTGCGCTCCAGCCTGCGGCCGACGCCCTCGAAACCGGCGAGAGCGGGCGCGATCGCGTTCGCGTCGAGACCGAGCGCCAGGGCTGCACCGGCGACGGCGAGGGCATTCGCGGCGTTGTGGCGGCCTGCTGTGCGGAGGCGCACCGAGACCGGACCCGACCCGGGATCGAGGCCATCGATCTCGAGGGTGGTCCCGTCGGGCTCGGCACCGACGATCCGGCCAAGCAGCATGGTCGCCGGACCCGCCGACGTGGTCGATCGCCCCGCGGTGCCGACCACGAAGCCCTCGTCGGCGGCACCAGGGCCGACCAGGGCATAGCCGATGACCCTGACGGCCCGATCGCGAGCGGACTCGAGCACGTCGCCCAGCACGGTCCGGGCCCCCTCGTCGCCGAGGTTGATGACGAGCGACGCCCCGTCCGGGACGCGCTGCAGCCACCCGGCGAATGCCTCCTCGACAGCGCGCCGGTCAGCGAAGACGTCCGGATGATCCCACTCGGCGCCGGTGAGGACCGCGACCGCCGGGCGGTACGGGTCGAAGTTGCCGGCATACTCATCGGCCTCGACCACGAACGCAGTCCCGGCC
>JAOUEG010000095.1 GCA_029858845.1 Chloroflexota bacterium
CGAGTTGGTGGTCGGACCGTTGCTCTGGGCCGTTCCGTTCGGGATCGCCGGCTGGCTGCATTGGGCTGCGCAGCACCGCGAGGCCTCCCATCGATCGACGGCTGCGCTGACCACGGCCGAGGGCGTTGCGCTCCATCTCGTGACCGGCGTGGGTGCCGCTTTCCTCGCGATCGGCGCGACCCAGCTCCTTGGCCGGCTGCTTGAGCTGCTACTCGGGGGCACCACACCCGACGACATGCTTCGCTCCGAACTCGCGTGGTTCGGCGCCCAGATCGCGGTGGGAGCCGCGTTGTGGATCCCGAGCTGGACGACCATCCTGCGTCGTCGGTCGGCGAGCCCGCAGACCGAGCGCCTGGCTACCGTTGGTCGCGCCTACCTGTTCCTGATCCTCGGCGCTGCACTCGTGGCCGGCGTCCCGTCCGCTGCGTTCGCTCTCTACCACGTGATCGACACGGTCCTCGGCGCGCGTCTTGCGGGTCTCGGCGCTGATCTGGCGATCCCGATCGCCGTGGTCATCGTCGCCAGCATCACGGCTGCCTATCACGGTCGCCTGCTGGTCAGCGATCTCCGCTTCTCGGCAGAGAACGCGCCTCGACCGGGAACTGCCGGCCAAGGTACGGCGGCAGTCGCACCAGTGGCTGCCGAAGTCACCGTACCCGCCACGCAAGCGCTCGTCCTGACCCTGCGCGGCCCGGTCGGTTCGGACCTCGTCGGCATCACGGACGAGCTGCGCCGACAGCTTCCCCCTGGAGTCACGCTGGTAGACGAACGGGGACCCGTGTCGGGGCCCTCGGTCACGATGGGCGGGGGCGGCGCGCTCCCGGTGGGTCCTGCCGCGGCACCCCGTCCGACCTGATCAGGCGGTCTCGCCCTGAGCTGCGAGCCACTCCTCGTAGTTGGTCTCGTTGACGCCCTCGTCCACGGCCGTCTTCGTGAGGAGCAACGGCATGCGCCCGTCGCGGATGGTCTCTTCCGTGATGATGCAGCGGCGAATATCGGCCCGCTCCGGGATGTCGTACATGACTTCGAGGAGCGATTCCTCGACGATCGACCGCAGGGCGCGGGCACCCGTCTTGCGGTCCAGCGCCACCTCGGCCGCTGCCTGCAGCGCGCCGGGCGTGAACGCCAGCTCCACCTTGTCCAGCGACAGGAACTTCTGGAACTGACGCGTCACGGCATTCTTCGGCTCGGTCAGGACGAGCACGAGGTCCTCGGCACTGAGCGCGGTCAGGGTGACCATCACCGGTAGGCGGCCGATGAACTCGGGGATCAGCCCGAACTTGAGGAGATCCTCGGGCATCAGCTTCTCGAGGACCATGCCGCGCTCGACGGAGCCCATCGGTGCCTCGGACCCGAACCCGATGGCGCGCTTGCCGACCCGCTCCTCGACGATCTTCTCCAGGCCGTCGAACGCACCGCCGCAGATGAACAGGACATTGGTCGTGTCGATCTGGATGAAATCCTGGTGCGGGTGCTTCCGGCCACCCTGGGGCGGAACGTTGGCGACGGTCCCCTCGAGGATCTTGAGCAGTGCCTGCTGCACGCCCTCGCCGGAAACATCGCGGGTGATGGACGGGTTGTCCGCCTTTCGCGCGATCTTGTCGATCTCGTCGATGTAGATGATCCCGCGCTGCGCCCGGGCGACATCGAAGTCGGCGGCCTGGATCAGGCGCAGCAGGATGTTCTCGACATCCTCGCCGACGTAGCCGGCCTCCGTCAGCGAGGTGGCATCGGCGATGCAGAACGGCACGTCCAGGACGCGGGCCAGGGTCTGCGCCAGCAAGGTCTTGCCCGATCCGGTGGGTCCCACGAGGAGCACGTTCGACTTCTGGAGTTCGACGTCGTCCACCTGGTTCCCGGCGTTGACCCGCTTGTAGTGGTTGTAGACCGCGACGGACAGGACCTTCTTGGCCCGCTCCTGGCTGATGACGTACTCATCCAGGGCGTCCTTGATCTGATGCGGGTTGGGGAGCTTGGCGGCGGCCGGCTTCGGCCGCGGCGCCTCGAGCATCTCCTCCTCGATGATCTCCTGGCAGAGGTTGATGCACTCGTCACAGATGTAGACGCCCTGGCCCGCGATCAGCTTGCGAACCTGCTCCTGGCTCTTGCCGCAGAAGGAGCAGCGATACGGGACCTTGGGTCCCTTGCTGCTACTGGTCGTCGTCACGTGCCGTCCCGGCCCCCTGGTCCGTACTACTCGCCCTTGGAGCGCTTGGGCTCCGGGGCATCCTTGGGTTGGGCGGCATCTTCTGCCACCTTCTCGTCATGATGCCGGGCCGTGAGTGAGTCCCACTGCTCGGAGTAGACGGCGTCGATGATGCCATAGTCCTTGGCCTCGTCGGGAGACATGAAGAAGTCCCGTTCGGTATCCCGGACCACCTTGTCCAGGGTCTGCCCGGTGTGGCGGGCCAGGATCTCGTGATTCCGCGCCACGAGGAACTCCCACTCCTTCATCTGGATGAGGGCGTCCGGCGGAGCACCGCGAAAGCCGCCCGAACCCTGGTGGATCATGATCCGGCTGTTGGGCAGGGCATAGCGCTTGCCCTGGGCACCCGCTGCCAGCAACACCGCGGCCATGGACGCCGCCATCCCGATGCAGATCGTGCTGACGGGCGCCCGGACGTACTGCATCGTGTCGTAGATCGCGAGGCCGGATGTCACCTGACCGCCGGGCGAGTTGATATAGAGACTGATGTCCTTCTCGGGATCCTCGGAGTCCAGGAAGAGAAGCTGGGCGATGACGAGGTTGGCGAGGTGATCCTCGATGGCGTCGCCGACGAAGATGATCCGCTCGCGCAGCAGGCGCGAATAGATGTCATAGGCGCGCTCCCCCCGGCTGGAGGATTCGATGACCATCGGGACGAGCATCTGTGGTCTCCCTGGTTGATCGTGGTTGAGGTCGCCGTCGGGGCGGACGGTCATCCGGCGGTCGCGGGCTGATCCGCGGCCACATCGCCGCTGCCTTCCTCGGCCAGGACGCTCCCGGGATCGGTCGCGCCGATGCTGGCGTTGGCCTGCGCCTGGTCGTTCTCGACAGCTGAGTCCGGCGCGTCCTCGGCGTGTGGCAGGGCCGGGTGCTCCGGATGCGCGACCAGCCATTCGTCGATGATCGCCTCGACGACGCGGCTGCGCCGCAGCGTGCTCCGGATGAACGCCCGGCCCCGTTCGGAATCGAAGTACTCGAGCAGCCGCGGATCGTCGGCGTAGCGCTGCCGTCCCTGGGCGACCTCGGCCTCGACGTCCGCGTCCGGGATCTCGACGCCCTCGACGTCCGCCACCTTGGACAGTACCAGCAGGGTCCTGACCCGCTTCTCGGCTCCCGGCCGGAACTCCGCGTGCAGGTCATCGCCGGTCTTCTCGACGGCCTTGAGGTACGCCTCTTCGCCGATCCCCTGGCGCGCGAGCGTGCCGCGGAACTCGTCGTGCATCACCTCGATCTCCTGGTCGACGAGCACGTCTGGGAGTTCCACGTCCGCGTTGGCCACCGCGTATTCGATGATCCTGTCGGCAAAGGCGTGACGAGCACGGTCGAGGGCGTTGGTACGAAGACGGCGATCGATGTCCGCCCGCAGGTCCTCCAATGTCGCGAAGGCACCGAGGCCGGACAGGAAGTCCTCGTCCACATCGGGCAGGATCTTCTCGCGCAGCTCCTTGATCTCGACGGAGAAGTGCGCGACCTGGCCGGCCAGACCGGCCTCGCCGTAGTCCTCGGGGAACGTGATATCGAATTCGGTCGTGCCGCCCACCTCCAATCCGGTCAGGTGGGACTCGAACCCCGGGATCAGGCGCTCCTGTCCCAGGATGAGCGGCATGCGATCGGATGAACCGCCCTCGAACGGCTCGCCGTCCCTTGTACCAACGAACGCGATCACCGCGTAGTCGCCCTCCTTCGCGCCGCGGTCTTCCACGGGCCCCAGGGTGGCGTTCTGGTCCCGCAGTTCCTCGACGACCTGATCGACCCTGGCCTCGTCGATGACATCGATCTCGGGCGCGAAGGGAAACCCCTTGTAGTCACCGAGCTTCACGTCTGGGCGGACCGGAACGACGGCCTTGAAGACCAGCGGCTTGCCCTCCTCCGCCTGGACGACCTCCACGTCCGCGTTGCTCAGCGGCAGGATGTCCTCGGCGATCAGCGCCTCGCGGTAGGCATCCTGGACCAGGTGGTCCACGGCCTCGTCGAGGATGACACCGGGCCCGAGCGTTCGTTCCAGGACGGGTCGCGTCGCCTTCCCGGGCCGGAAGCCGGGGACGCGGGTACGTCTGGAGAGCGCTCGGACGGCCTCGTCGAGGGCGCGGTCCAGGCGCTCGGGCGGGAGTTCGATCTCGAGCTGGACGGACGACTTGGGAGCGGGGGTTCGGGTGATCTGCATCGCCCGGGAAGTATAGGGCGCGACAGGCCGAGCGGCCCGGACGGGGCTACTGGGCTCGCAGCGGCCCCCGAGACGACCCTGGTAGGCGAGAGAGGGGTCGAACCTCCACGCCGCTCACGCGGCACCGGCTCCTAAGGCCGGCGCGTCTGCCATTCCGCCACTCGCCCGTGCTCCGGAGTCTAGCGCGACGCCGGGTGACGCAGGGCAACGGCGGGTCGGGTCACCCCGTTGCCAGGTGGTCGTGGACGATCAGGCCGGGTCGCTCGATCGGTCCAGCGGCGCGGTGACGGGCTCTCCGGTCGTGTCGCCCGGGAACGGGGCATGCTGCGTCGCGCGCGCGCGGACCTGCTCCAGCCGGTCCGCGAACGTGTCCTCGCTCGGGGCGAACAACCGTTGAGCGGCCACCTTGGAGAGCCGCAGCACGAATGGTCGCGCGACCGCCACGACCAGCAGCGTTCGGAGACGCTGTCGCGAGGCCTTTGCATCCTTCGCGTACGCGGCGAAGTCCCGCTCCAGGACAGCGCGGACCGCTTCCCCGTCCTCGCCGAACGACCGCAGGGTCTTGTCGACCTCCTCGGGGAGCAAGCTCTTGGGCATCGGTGCGGGCTTTCCCCGGATGGTGTTCCGGCCGAGGCGCATCACGCGTTGCGGTCCCTTGAGAACGAGGAAGCCGAGGCCACCGGCGATCGCGGCGGCCTTGGCGGGGCTGCGCCGCACCTTGGCGGGGATATCCACGGCAGCACGAGCCGAGGCCTCCAGGACCTCGATCTCGCCCGCGAGCTCCCGTCGAGCCGCTAGGACCCGGTCCCGGGCGGCATCTTGCTCTGTAGCCACTCGAGCGTCTCCTTGCTGGTCTCGATCGTCCGGGTCGGATAGAAGCGGGCCTGCAGGGCCTCCGTGTCGATCCCGGTGCGGCTCATGTCGATACCCATCAGGGCGATCCACGTGGCGTAGCCGACGGCGGCACCGATCCCCACCCCGACCTGCGCGCTGAAGGTGATGGCCGTGAAGGCGCCGATCGCCGCGCCGACGAGCGCCAACCCGACGATGGCCCCGAGCCGCGATCCCGCCGTGGTCACACGGAACGCAGCGACGATCCCCAGGCCGAACCCGAGTACGGCCACCAGGAGTGCACCGACCACGAGGGGACGGACCCCTTCTTCGACGCCGGGCAGGATCGCGTCGCCGACCGCCGCATACAACTGGTTCGGGAGCTGCAGCGCCAGCACGACCGACGTGGCGATGGCGACGACGAGGGCCACTGCGAACGCGCCGCCGATGCGGCCCGCGGACATCCCCACGGCGGTGAGGACGGCGGCCATGGCGATGCCCGCGAACAGCAGGATGCCGTGCAGGATCCCCCACCCCATGGAGCCGAGCAACCATTCGGCCGTGAAGAGCGAGCCGCCGATGAGCAGCAGCGTCGCTGCAAGCAGGATGAGGGCGATCGCCAGGACGACGAGGCCCACGACGCGCGCGATCTGGGCGCCGATCGCGCTGAGCTCGGCCTTGGCCAGATCGACGTGCGCCATCCCGAGACGCCAGGCGGCGTCCCTGGTCGCCCCCAGCTGCGCGCGCAGACCGGGCGGAGAGGATCTCGGCGACGGGCGGGGCTGCTCCAGGGTCCTGTCTCCAGTCTTGGACGTGTTCGCCGTCGGGTGCGTGCGGCCCGGATTGGCAGTGGAACGATGATACCAGCGCCCGGACGGGCTCAGGCCTGCCCGGGCAGCAGCCGTGGGCCGCGGAACGCTACGCTGGGGCGGTGACGAGGCCCGCGGATCCCGACGAACGACCACTGCTCACGGCAGAACTCCTCAGCATCGGCTCCGAGTTGACCGTCGGAGACACCCGCGACACGAACGCCGGCGATCTGGCACGGTCGCTCACGGAGGCAGGCGTCGAGGTGACGCGCGTGACCGCGCTGCCGGACCGCCTGGATCCGGTGAGTGATGCGTACGCGAACGCCCTGGATCGGGTCGATCTCGTGGTCTCGACCGGCGGCCTCGGACCGACGCCGGACGATCTTACGCGTGAGGCGATCGCCCGAGCCTGCGCTGAGACCCCCGTCGCCGATGCCGACCTCGAGCGGTGGCTGCGGGGCCTTTGGGCACGACGGAATGTGCCGTTTCCCGAGACGAACCTCAAGCAAGCCTGGCTGATCCCATCATCGGTGGCGCTTCCCAACCCCAACGGGACGGCTCCGGGCTGGTACGTGACCCGCCCGGACGGTCGTGTCGTGGTCGCACTGCCCGGTCCCCCGCGCGAGATGCGACCCATGTGGCACGACGAAGTGCTGCCACGACTCCGTGCCCGACGGGGTGGTCTCGGCGGCGAGGTGGCCTCGAGGACGTACCGACTCACCGGGATCGGTGAGTCTCAGGTCGCGGAGATCCTCGGTGAACT
>JAOUEG010000096.1 GCA_029858845.1 Chloroflexota bacterium
GGACGCGACGCGGACGTGGAGGAGGACATCCGCGCCGTGGTCGAGGTGGCCCACGCGTCCGGCGCGATCGTGAAGGTCATCTTCGAGAACGCCTACCTGACCGACGACGAGAAGGTCCGCGCCTGTCACCTGTCCGAGGCGGCCGGGGCCGATTTCGTCAAGACGTCCACCGGCTTTGCGCCGGGCGGCGCCACTCACGACGACCTCCGCCTCATGCGGGCGAACAGCTCACCGCACGTCCAGGTCAAGGCCGCCGGCGGCGTTCGCACGCTGGATGCGCTGCTCGAGGTCATGGCCCTCGGCACGACCCGGATCGGGGCGACCGCGACGAAGGCGATCATCGACGACTTCCGTGCCCGCAAGGCCGGCTCCGCCCCCGTAGCTTCGGCCGGCGGCGGGAACGAGGGCGGCTACTGATGCCGATGCGCGGCGACGTTCGCTTGGCACAGCGCCGGACCCAGCCGGGGGGTGCCGCGTGAGCGCGCCCGCCGAAGTGCCGGTGCTGGCCTGGCTGGACCGCGCCCGGCCGATCCTGGACCGGCTGGCGGCAACCCAGGCCGGGGCGATGGAGACCGCCAGCCAATGGTGTGCCGAGGCGATCGCCGCGGATGGACTGGTCCATCTGTTCGGGACCGGTCACTCGAGGATCCCGGTCGAGGAGATGTTCCCGCGCTACGGCTCATACCCCGGCTTCAACCCGATCGTCGAGCTGTCGATGACGTTCCACACCCAGGTCGTCGGGGCGAATGGCCAGCGCCAGGCGATGTTCATCGAACGCATGCCCGGCCTGGCTGAGGTCATCCTGGACAACTTCCGGTTCCGGCCGGACGACGTCCTGATCGTCTTCTCCGCGGGCGGGACCACGGCCGTGCCGGTCGAGATGGCACGAGCCGCCCGTCGGCGGGGCCTTCGGGTGATCGCGGTCACCTCCGTCGCTCAGTCCATGTCGAGCGACCCCGAGCCCACCACGGGATCACGCCTGCTCGATGAGGCGGACCTGGTCATCGATCTGTGTTCGCCCCATGCCGATGCGCTCGTCGAGATCGAGGGCGTGGAGGCTCCGGTCGGCCCCGGCACGACCATCGCCGCGGTCACGATCGTCAACTGCATCAAGGTGCGAACCGGCCAGCTCCTGGCGGAGCGGGCCGCCCTGCCGCCCGTCATCACCAGGGCCTCGGTCGTAGGCGCCGAGCGCTCGCTGGAACTGTTCGACGACGCCTATCGAGAGCACGCACGGCGGATCGCCCGTGCCATCGTCCGCGATAATGACGAGGTGACGGCGATCCCACGCGAGGAGGTGACCCGGACATAATGCGATGTACGAAGCCCCAGGCAGAGGGGGGCCATCGTTCCGCGGCGCAGCCGTTCGGCTCGCCGTTCGTCAAGGAGGAGAGCACATGAAGGGACAGGGCACGACACGAGCCAAGTGGCTCGTCGTCCTGACGGCGTTCGCGCTGTTCGCGGTCGCCTGTAGCGATAGTGGTTCGTCCACCGCTCCGAGCGCAGCAGCGCCGAGCGCGGCTGCACCGTCCGAAGCGCCGTCCGAGGCACCGTCGGAGGCTCCGGCGGCGATGTACAAGATCGGGTTCTCGAACACCGGCGGCACCGGCAACGGCTTCCGCGAGGAGCAGAACTGCACCGCCAAGGCCGAGGCGCTGGCCTCCGGCCAGGTCGAGAGCGTCAACATGATCGCGCGCAATGCGGATACCGCGCAGCAGCTCGCGGACCTGCGCACGCTTATCGCCGCAGGGCCCGACGCGATCGTCTTCAACCCGAGCACCGCCGATGGTCTCCAGGCCGCGCTTGACGAGGCCCAGGCGGCCGGCATCATCACCGTCGCCGTGGATGCGGGCGTCAGCGATGAGGAGACCTGGAAGTTCTACAACAACCAGGTCGACTACGCGTACCTTGGCGCCAAGTGGCTGTTCGAACAGCTCGGCGGCAATGGCAGCGTCTGGTACACCCGCGGCATCGCCGGCCACCCGGCCGACACCGACCGCGATGTCGGATTCAAGAAGGCCCTAGCTGAATTCCCCGGCATCACGGTGGTCCCGAACGAGGATGGGGTCCACACTGGGTGGGATCCCACGACGGCGACCAACCTGGCCAACGAGTTCATCTCGAGTGGTGAGTACGACAAAGTCGATGGGATCTGGACGTCCGGCATGGACTCGCAGGTGGTCGACGCCGTCAAGGCGGCAGGCAAGCCCTACAAGCCGATCGTCGGCGCAGACCTCGGAGCGTTCGCCGCGTATCTGCTCGACGACGTCAACTATCCCGGCCTCGTCGGCGCGGCTGTGACCAACACCGCATCGGTCGGCGGCGCGGGCGTCAACCTGGCGCTCAAGCTGCTCAACGGCGAAACGGTCACGGCAGATGCCTCGGCACCCCTGCCGAACACGATCCTGCTGAGCCCGGTCCTGGCCGACAACCAGTCCGAGGAGGGCAAGGCCACCCTCAAGTCGTGGCAGACGGTCGAGGGGCTCAGCCCGCTCTGGCCGCTCAGTGTCACGATCGACGGCTGGACCACGTACACGCCGGAGCAGGCCATCGCCTGCAAGGGCCCGGGAGAGTAACCTCCCCTCAGGCCGAACAGGAGGGGGACGCCGGCTTCGTCGGCGTCCCCTTCTTCCTACCCGAGAGGACGATGACGCTCAGGACCCAACTCCTGCTCGAGGCCACGGACGTTGCCAAGACGTATGGTGCCGTGGTCGCCCTGCGCTCGGCCTCGCTGGCCGTCCGACCAGGTGAGGTCCACGCCCTCATGGGCGCGAATGGCGCCGGCAAGAGCACGCTCGTGAAGATCCTGACCGGCGCCGTGCGACCGGACAGCGGTCGGATCGTCGTCGGGGGGCGGGAGCGGATGGCTCACTCGCCCGCAGAGGCGCGACGTGGTGGCGTCGTCTCCGTGTACCAGGAACCAGCCCTGATCCCGGACCTGGATGTCCGTTCCAATCTGCGCCTGACCAAGACGCCCGAGGAATCCTTCCGACATTGGCTCGCTGAACTCGGGATCGAGAACCTGGACTTTTCCGAGCTGGCCAGGGTCCTCCCGCTCGCGACCCTCAGGATCATCGACCTAGCGCGTGCGCTCGCCATCGAACCGGACGTGCTCATGCTCGACGAGATGACCGCGGCGCTACCTGCCAATCTGACGGAGCGCGTCCTGGCCGTGGTCGACGGCCATCGCGGAGCGGATCGGTCGGTCATCTTCATCTCGCACCGGATGATCGAGATCGCGGCGGTGTGTGACCGAGCGACGGTCCTGCGGGAAGGGACCACGGTCGGCGTCGTCGACATGACCGACGGGGCCGAGGAGCGCATCGTCGAGCTGATGATCGGGGATGTTGCCGAGGCCGTGCCACCACGCACGGCCCGGCGCGACGCGGGTGCTGCCCGGCCGCCCGAGGCCACACCCCGCCTTACCGCTCGATCACTGAGCGCCAAACACAAGCTCCGGGACGTCTCGTTCGAGCTCCATCGTGGCGAGGTGCTGGGCGTCGTCGCACTCGAGGGTCAGGGACAGGACGAACTCTTCGAGATCCTGTCGGGCTCCGAGCGGCCGGATGGCGGCGAGATGCTCCTCGACGGTGCGCCCGTCACGTTCCATCACCCTGCAGACGCCATCCGCGCCGGGGTCGTCTACGTCGCAGCAGATCGTGCCGATGCGCTCCTCATGCAGCGCTCGATCACCGAGAACATCGCGCTACCGCTCACATCCCGGATACGACAGTGGGGATGGATCAACCTGGTCGCCGAACGAACGCGGGTGGACGCGGCTGTCGAAGCGCTCCAGATCGATGCCCGCGCGGGCGGGGAGGTCCGACAGCTCTCTGGCGGGAACCAGCAGAAGGTGACCATCGCTCGGTGGGTGGCAGGCGGGGTCCAGACGATGCTGTGCTTCGACCCGACCCGCGGGATCGATATCCGCACCAAGAGCCAGATCTATCTGCTGCTGCGCGATCTGGCCGATGCCGGCGCGGCCGTGCTCTTCTACACCTCGGAGTTGAAGGAGATCCAGCTCGTGTGCGACCGCACCATCGTGATCTTCGGTGGGCGAGTCGTGGCAGAGATCGATGCGGCCGATTCGGACGAACCGACGCTGCTGCGCGCCGCGTACGATCTGCCATCGGATGCACCCGCTGACACGGTCACGGACGTCGCCGTGGCCGGGCCGACCACGCGCGAGCGCTCGACATGAGCGCCGTGGCCGGTCCGATCGTCGACACGCGTGGCCGCCCGGTGGTCGACGCACTGGTTGCATGGGCCCGGCGCAACGGCTGGACCCTGAGCCTGATTGCCCTCCTCGCAGTCCTGCTCGCCTTCACGAAGGTGATCAATCCCTCGTACGGTGCCCCAGGGATCCAGGGGCTCGCGATCTCGGTCCTGCCCCTGGCACTGGCGGCCGTCGCCCAGGCGGTCTGCGTCATCGGGGGCGGGATCGATCTCTCGATCGGGTCGATGATGGCCCTGACCAGCGTCGTGGCCGCTTCGCAGATGAAGGACCAGAGCGAGGAGTTCGGGGTGGCGGTCATCCTGGCCGTGCTGATCCTGGGCCTCATCATCGGAGCCGTCAACGGCGCGGTCATCGTCATCACGCGGGTGCCGGACATCGTGGTCACGCTGGCCATGTCCTTCGTGTGGGCAGGTGCTGCATTGCTGGTCCTGAAGACGCCGGCGGGAGGTTCTGCCCAGTGGCTCAAGGACCTCGTCCTTGGGCCGGCCGGGTTTGACTGGATCCCCAAGGCCGCTGTCGTGCTGATCGTCGTCGTGGCCGTGATCTGGATCCCGCTCCGTCGATCGACCGTCGGCCTGTCCATCTACGCGATCGGCAGCGACCGGCTGGCCGCATTCCGGAGCGGAGTCGCGGTCGGCCCGACCAAGGTCATCGCCTACGCCACAACGGGACTCTTCGCAGCGCTTGCGGGGATCAGCCTCACCGCCAGCACTGGGATCGGCAACCCCGTCCCGGGCCCGTACACGCTGATGAGCGTGGCCGCAGTCGTCCTCGGCGGCGTCAGCCTGGCTGGCGGAAGGGGCGGCGTTTTCGGGCCGATGATCGGGGTCCTGATCCTCGTGCTGATCCAGAATGACATGGCCTTCCTGAGCCTCGACCCGAACCTGGCGTTGGTCAGCCAGGGGTTGATCCTCATCGGCGTGGTCATGTTCGGCAGCCTCATCCAGTGGCGTCGGAGTCGACGATGACCAGTTCGATCAGCACGAGGGGCGCCAGGATCCCGGGCGGCTGGAGTCGCCTACTCCGCGAGCAGCCTGTCGTCCCCATCTCCGCTCTCCTGATCGTCATCGTCGTGATCTACGCCCTCGTGCGCCCCGGCGTGGTCAACGCCGACTGGGCAGGGGTCATCTTGCGTGCGGCCGTGCCGCTCGCCATCCTCGCCGGGTGCCAGACGCTGACGATGCTCACCGGCGGCATCGACCTCTCGGTGTGTGCTGTCGCCTCGATGGCCGGATTCATGGTCGCCTCACTCCTGCATGGACCAGGTTTCGAGATCGGGATCGCGGTTGCGTTGACGGCGGCCGCCTTGGCCGGCCTCCTCACCGGTATCGGTGTGGGGATATTCCGCGTGCACCCGCTGATCATGTCCCTGGGCGTCAGTTTCGTGGTGCTCGGACTCGCCAACGCCTGGCAGATCCTGACCGTCCAGAGTTCCACGGGAGTGCCACCCGTGCTGCGAACCATCGGTTCGGAGCGACTCGGGGAGCTGTTGCCATACAGCCTGGTCGTCTTCATTCCGCTGACCGCCTTGATCCTCATCGGCCTGAGAAGGACCGGCTTTGGTCGGATGCTGTTCGCGATCGGCGACAACCCGACGGCGGCGCGTCTCTCCGGCGCACGCAGCTGGCAGGTGCTCATCACGCTGTATGTCCTCTCGGCGCTGATGGCGGCCCTCGCTGGCCTTCTTCTTTCCGGTCTGACGAATGTGGCCAGCGTGACGTTGGCCGATTCCCTGGTCCTGCCGTCCGTAGCGGCGGCTGTGATCGGGGGGACCTCGATCTTCGGCGGACGGGGTGGCTTCGGAGGGACGATCGTCGGCGCGCTCATCCTGACGGTCATCAGCGCGCTGCTCACCGCGCTGGGCTTCCCTGAAGCAGTGCGCCAGATCCTCTTCGGGTCGATCATCGTGGTGGTAGCGGCCGCCTATACCCGGGTAACAAGCGTCAGCTGAGCGAGATGGCCGATCCGGAGCCCATCAGCCGCCATCCCGACCGGGTCAGGATGACCACGGAGGCGCCGAAGTCGTGGGCGGTCGCGAGAGGGATGGCCGGACACGGGACCGACCGCGTGGCTCGGAAGCAACGTTCAGCCCCTGGCAGCGTGGACTCGTGATGGGCGTGACGGGCTACCAGCCGCAGTACCGCCAGATCGAGCAGGCGCTGCGCGAGCGAGTGTCGGCTCTGCAGCCGGGTGCCCGACTCCCATCGGACGCCGAGCTGTGCGCCGAGTTCGGCGTAAGCCGGATGACCGCCCGGCATGCCATGCAGCGGCTGCTCGAGGATGGCCTGATCGAACGAGCCCCGGGACGCGGCAGCTTCGTTGCCCAGCCACCGGCGTACCGGCGAGCGAATCGCCTGATGACGTTCACCCAGGAAATGCTCCGAGCGGGTCGCATCCCGAGTTCGCGCGTGCTCACCCGAGTCCTCCGTCCGTCCACGCCCGCCGAGGCCGAGGACCTCGGCATCCAGGCCGGGCAGGCAGTCGTGCACC
>JAOUEG010000002.1 GCA_029858845.1 Chloroflexota bacterium
TTGCGGGTCGGGGGGAGATACCGCCGTGACGCGGTGCTGCGCCATCTCGTCGACCTGCAGTACCAGCGTAACGACCAGGCGCTGGCGCGGGCGCGCTTCCGGGTCCGGGGCGACACGCTCGAGTTGCAGCCGGCGTCGGAGGAGATGGTCGTCCGCGTCGAGTTCTTCGGTGACGAGGTGGAACGTATCACCGAGATCGACCCCCTGACCGGCGAAGTGCTCACCGAGCGGCGCGAGGCCAATGTCTACCCGGCCACGCACTTCGTGACACCCGCGGACAAGCTCAAGGACGCGATCGTGGATATCGAGGCCGAGATGGAGGAGCGGGTCAGCCAGCTCGAGTCCGAGGGCCGCGCCCTTGAGGCCGCGCGCCTGCGCCAGCGAACGACCTTCGACCTGGAGATGCTCCGGGAGCTCGGCTACTGCACCGGGGTCGAGAACTACTCCCGGCACCTGGCGCGGCGCGAGGCGGGCTCGCGCCCGTGGACCCTGCTGGACTACTTCCCGCCGGACTGGCTGCTCGTCGTGGACGAGTCCCACATGACCATCCCGCAGGTGGTCGGGATGTACAAGAACGACCGGACCCGCAAGGAGATCCTGGTCGACTTCGGGTTCCGGCTGCCTTCGGCCCTGGACAACCGGCCGTTGACGTTCGAGGAGTTCGAGGCGACCGTCCACCAGGCGATCTATATGAGCGCCACGCCCGGACCGTACGAGCTGGAGCGAAGCGATGGTCACATCGCCCAGCAGTTGATCCGCCCTACCGGGATCGTGGACCCCCCGATCACGGTACGCCCCACGGACGGCCAGATCGACGATCTCCTCGAACAGATCCGGACCCGGGTGGAGCGCGGCGAGCGGGCCCTCGTGACCACCCTGACGAAGAAGATGGCCGAGGACCTGACCGACTACCTCAAGGAGCTCGGCGTCAAGGTCCAGTACCTCCACAGCGAGGTCGACACGCTGGAGCGCGTTGCGATCCTGCGTGACCTCCGGCTCGGCGTATTCGACGTGCTCGTCGGCATCAACCTGCTGCGCGAAGGGATCGACCTCCCCGAGGTCACCCTGGTCGCCATCCTCGACGCGGACAAGGAGGGCTTCCTCCGGTCGGCCTGGTCGCTCATCCAGATGACCGGTCGGGCCGCCCGCAACATCGGCGGCGAGGTGGTGATGTACGCCGATCGCGTCACGGAATCGATGCAGGTGGCGATCGACGAGACGAACCGTCGCCGAGCGATCCAGGAGGCCTACAACCTCGAGAGGGGGATCGAACCCACGACGATCGTCAAGGGGATCCACGACCTGAACGAGCGCCTGCGGGCCGTCGCCGAGTCGACCGTGGTGTATGCATCCGAGCGTCCCGGCGAGTTCAGTCCGGCGGACCGCGCCAAGGTGGAGGCGCTCCTGGTTCGGATGGAGGCCGAGATGCGCGCGGCGGCAAAGGAACTCGAGTTCGAGCGCGCCGCAGCCCTCCGGGACGAGATCCAGCAGGTACGGCTTCGGGTCCTGGAGCAGGACGCCTCCGTGACGGTCGCTCGGGCGGCGGAACGCGCCGCGATGGAGGCGGGCGGCGGCGCCCGCGCCGGGTTGACCGGCGCGGCGGATCGCGCTCGCGGGCGCCGGGCTGCAGACGTCGCCGCCGCGACGGGCCCGGTCATGGAGGTCACGAGCGTCACGGTGCTCCCGGCAGACGAGGAACCGGGGACGGGGCTCGGGGAATCTGTGGACGGCGCGGGGGAGGGGACCGCCTCGGACTGGTTGCCCGGCATCCGCGACGAGCACGAGGACCAGGACGGTTGGCAGGCTCGCTGGCTGGATCGCCCGACCTGGGATCGTGCCGTGACCCCGAACATCCGCAAGCGGACCGGTCAGCGTCCGGGGCGTCGTCGCGGCTGACCGCTGACCGGTCGGCGATGGATGCCGTCCACCACCGCGGCTAGAGTTGTCTGGTGAGTGCCGAGCCGACCGTCGATTCCCTGCGCCGGACCAAGCTCGTCTGCACCATCGGTCCGGCGACGGCCTCGCGGGCCCGCGAACTCGTCGACGCCGGGATGGATGTCGCTCGTATCAACTTCTCGCACGGCTCGCCGGCGGCGCGAGCGCTAGGTTCCGGCCGGGTCCGCCGGGCCGCGGATGCCGCCGGTCGTCCGGTTGCCCTGCTGGCAGACCTGTCCGGGCCGAAGATCCGCCTCGGCGAGTTCGACGGCGGGTCGGCCACCCTCGAGGCGGGCGAGCACTTCGCGCTCCGCTCCGGAGCACCCGGACACGGCGACCGACATGGCGCGACCGTTTCATACCCTCGCCTGGTTGCGGACGTGCGCCCAGGCGACGCGATCCTGCTGGCGGACGGCGCGGCCCAGCTCGAGGTGACAGCCGTCGAGGACGTGGTCCATACAGAGGTGATCCGGGGCGGCACAGTTCGGTCGCGCCAGGGCGTGAGTATCCCGTCCGAGCGCGTGACCACGCCGGCCCTCACCCGCAAGGACCGGTCGGACGTGCCGCGCGTCCTCGATCTGGGCGCCGATTTCGTGGCGCAGTCGTTCGTGCGGTCGGCCAGCGACGTCCTCCAGCTCCGGGCCCTGCTCGGCGAAGGTGGCCCGCCGGTCATCGCCAAGATCGAGACCCGCTCGGCCATCGACGACTTCGACGCCATCCTGGACGTGGCCGACGCCGTGATGATCGCCCGCGGGGACATGGGCGTGGAGCTGCCCTACGAGGAAGTGCCGATCATCCAGAAGCAGCTCGTCCGCCGCGCCCTCGACCGGGGCATCCCGAGCATCGTGGCCACGCAGATGCTCGAGTCGATGCTCGTGTCGCCACGCCCGACACGGGCGGAGGCCAGCGACGTCGCCAACGCCGTGTTCGACGGGGCCGACGCCATCATGCTGTCTGGCGAGACCGCCGTGGGATCGTTCCCGATCCTGGCGGCGGAGGCGGCGGTTCGCATCATCCGCCTGTGCGAGGATCACGGGCGGGAGATGCTCGCGGGCGGTGCGTCAGCACCGGCCGCGGGCGACGCAGGGGCGCTCTCGTATGCAGCCGTGGCCCTCGCCCGGGCCGACCCGGAGGTCGCAGCGATCGCCTGCTACACGCGATCCGGCCGGACGGCTCGGCTGCTCTCCGCGCTCCGGCCGCCGGTGCCCATCCACGCCTACTCGCCGGATCCGCGCGTGGTCGCCGGTCTCGCCCTCGTCCACGGGGTGGTGCCGAGGACCTGCGTGCCGCCCGATGACACCTCCGCGCGACTCGGGCTCATGGCTTGGCTCATGACGGAGTCGAACGCGGTACGGTCCGGGGCCGCCGTCGTGCTGGTCGCCTCCACGGCGGCTCCCGGGACGGGTCCGAACATGCTGGAGGTCCATCGGGTCGCGAGGTGATCGGCTGCGCGCCCTCGGGCCGTGACGCGATCTGCCTCGCCGGGTCCGGAGACCGACGAATGCATCGCGCGCGATAGAACACCTGTGCGAAAGCACTCGCTTCCGCTAGACTGCGCACGTGCCTCAGGACCAGCTCGTCGTGCGCGGTGCGCGCGAACACAACCTCAAGGACGTGACGGTCGCCTTTCCCCGCGACCGACTCGTCGTCATCACCGGCCTGTCCGGCTCCGGCAAGTCCAGCCTGGCGTTCGACACGATCTATGCCGAGGGACAGCGACGCTACGTCGAGAGCCTGTCTGCCTACGCCCGCCAGTTCCTGGGCCAGATGGAGAAGCCGGACGTCGACCAGATCGACGGGTTGTCCCCGGCGATCTCGATCGACCAGAAGGGAGCAAGCCGCAACCCGCGCTCCACC
The DNA here is from genome assembly GCA_029858845.1 of Chloroflexota bacterium. Classification (GTDB taxonomy): domain Bacteria; phylum Chloroflexota; class Limnocylindria; order Limnocylindrales; family CSP1-4; genus SPCO01. The sequence goes on from JAOUEG010000002.1 coordinate 3,793, forward strand.
GTCGGGACCGTCACCGAGATCTACGACCACCTGCGCCTGCTGTTCGCCAGGATCGGGATCCCGCACTGTCCGGAGGGCCACGCCATCGAGCGACAGAGTGTCCAGCAGATCGTCGACCAGGTCCTGGACCTGCCCGAGGGTACCCGGCTGCTGGTCCTAGGCCCACTGGTCAAGGACCGCAAGACCGAGGGCGATCGGGTCATCGATGCGGCCCGGCGACAGGGCTTCGTGCGCGTCCGCGTTGACGGCGAGATGTTCGACATCGCCGAGGCGCCACCCAAGCTGGACAAGTACAGGCGGCACTCGATCGAGGTCGTCGTCGATCGCTACGTCGTGCGCCACGCCGAGGCGCCGGACGGCGCCGTGCGCGCGGCCGATGGCCGCCCGATCGATCCGGACACCGGCGACGTGATCCCGGATCCCGACGCCTCGCGCCTGGCCGACTCGATCGAGACCGCCCTCCGGCTCGGCGAGGGCGTGGTGCTCATCGCCCCGGCGGCCCGCGACGACGAGCCGCCGGCGTTCGAGGAACGCCGCTACAGCGAGAGGTACAGCTGTCCGCACGACGGGTTCACCATCGAGGAACTCGAGCCACGGAGCTTCTCGTTCAACTCTCCGCACGGCGCGTGCCCCACCTGTGCCGGACTCGGCACGAGATTGGAGATCGACCCGGCGCGCCTGATCCCGGATCCGTCCAAGAGCCTCGGTGAAGGCGCGCTCGGGGTCGGAGGGCTGCTCTCGACCGATGCGTCGTGGCGCCTGAAGATCATCGAAGCCGTCTGTGCGGTCCACGGTTGGGACTACTCGCTTCCGGTCCGGAAGTTGCCGAAGGAGGCGCTCGACTACCTCCTGTACGCCAAGCGCGACCAGGAGCGCGTTCTCGTGTCGTACCGGCACGAGCGCGGTGAGAGCACCTACAAGGCGAATTTCGAGGGGATCATCGCGAACCTCGAGCGGCGCCACCGTGAGTCCGAATCGGACTACATCAAGGCCGAGATCGAGAAGTTCATGGTCACCAAGCCGTGCCCGGACTGTTCCGGCATGCGCCTGCGGCCGGAGATCCTGGCAGTGACGATCGGGGGTCGGAATGTCTGGGACATCTCCACCCTGTCGATCAAGGAGGCGCTGCGCTGGGCGAGCGAGCTCGGCTCGACCCTCAGCGAGCGCGAGCGGGCCATCGCCCAGCAGGTGCTCAAGGAGATCATCGCCCGGCTCGGCTTCCTCGTGGACGTCGGGCTGGACTACCTGACGATGGATCGGACCAGCGTGACGCTGTCCGGCGGCGAGGCGCAGCGGATCCGCCTGGCGACGCAGATCGGGACCGTTCTGATGGGCGTGCTGTACATCCTGGACGAACCGTCCATCGGCCTCCACCAGCGGGACAACGCCAAGCTCATCGCCACCCTGACACGCCTGCGCGATCTGGGAAACACGGTCCTCGTCGTAGAGCACGACGAGGAGACGATCCGCACGGCCGACTGGGTGGTGGACATCGGACCCGGGGCGGGCCAGCATGGTGGCGAGATCATCGCCAACGGGCCGTTGGAGGAGCTGCTGGCGGAGCCGCGCTCCGTCACCGGGGCGTACCTGCGCGGCGAGCGGCAGGTCCCGATCCCGCCGCGTCGTCGCAAGGGGAACGGCAAGGCCCTGCAGATCAAGGGTGCCCGGGAGCACAACCTGGACAGGGTGGACCTGCGCGTGCCGCTGGGCACGTTCGTGGCGGTGACCGGGGTCAGCGGAAGCGGCAAGAGCACGCTCGTGACGGACGTGCTGTACCGCGCGCTGGCCCGCGAGCTCAACGGATCGCGCGAACCGGTCGGCGCTCACGATCGCCTGCTGGGCGCGGAGCACGTGGACAAGATCATCGAGATCGATCAGAGCCCGATCGGTCGAACGCCGCGATCCAATCCGGCGACGTATACCGGCCTGTTCGCCCCGATCCGCGAGTTGTTCGCCGCCGTCCCGGAATCGCGCGTCCGCGGCTACAGCCCCGGTCGTTTCAGCTTCAACGTCAAGGGTGGGCGCTGTGAGCACTGCAAGGGCGACGGCATCCTGAAGATCGAGATGCAGTTTCTCCCGGACGTGTACGTCCCGTGCGAGATCTGCAAGGGCAAGCGTTACAACCGCGAGGCGCTCGAGATCCACTACAAGGGTCGATCCATCGCGGACGTCCTGGAGATGACGATCGCGGAGGCCCTCGATTTCTTCGGTGCCGTGCCGACGGTGCGAAACAAGCTTCAGACCCTCCATGACGTCGGGCTCGGGTACGTCCACCTGGGACAGCCGGCCACGACCCTGTCCGGCGGCGAGGCGCAGCGCGTCAAGCTGTCGACCGAGCTGTCGCGCCGCGCGACCGGGCGCACGCTCTACGTCCTTGACGAACCGACGACCGGGCTGCACTTCGCGGACGTCGAGAAGCTGCTCGAAGTGCTGCATCGATTGGTGGACGGCGGCAACACGGTCATCGTCATCGAGCACAACCTCGACGTCATCAAGACCGCGGACTGGATCGTGGACCTCGGTCCCGAAGGGGGCGATCGTGGCGGTCGGATCATCGCCGAGGGCACGCCTGAGCGGGTCGCCGGCATCGCCGGATCGGCGACCGGTGAGTACCTCGACCGCGTCCTGCGCGGCGAGCCGCTCGTCCCGCTGTCGGATGTGTCGTTCGCCGAGGAGGCCGGACGATCGGATCGCGCCGGTCGCAACGGAGACGCGCTGCCGGTTCCCGTGATGGCGATCCCATCGCGCAAGCGGGCGACTGCCGCGTCGAAGGCACGCTGACGAGCCGCTTCGGCGTACCATCGGGCCCATGCCGGATATCGACTTCGCCTTCCTCGCCGACGCCGCCGAGACCGTCCCGGGTCAGAAGTTCCACGTCCTGGGGGGCGGCATCGCAAGGATCGGCGGCCGCCGGTTCCCGTTGCGCCACCCGCACCTGGCGCTCGTCATCGGGCTCCAGGTGACCGCGCCCGAGACCGAACGCGAGCACGACATCCGCTTCGTGCTGCTGGACCCGGATGGGGGCGAGGTTGCCGGGGCGACCGGGAGCCTCGTGGCCCGGAGTCAGCAGGACGGACGCGACGCGACGCTGACCTTCTCCATCGACCTGTGGAACCTGACTTTCCCCGCCCCCGGGGATTACTCGTTCCGCATCCTCGTGAATGGATCGGAGCGCAAGCGCCTGCCGCTCCTGCTCGTCAAGCCCGCGGTGGGTGGCACCGCAGCGGATGGAGCGGCGGCTGCACCGGTCGATGACTGAGGGCGCCGAGACGAACGCGGCACGCCCGGCTCGCCATGAACTGCCGATCATCGACGAATTGGGGCTCGAGGCGGCACGCCACGCGGATCGGTTGCTGGTCGAGGCCGATGCCCGCGGTCAGACGCGCTGGGTCGCCTTCGTCAGACCCCTGCCCGACCGCCTTCGCGATGAGGGACTACCAGGGTTGCGGGCCGCCGCGGTCCGGGCCCGTGCCGCCTACGGCCCGAAGGATTCAATCCGGGACGCGCTTCCGCCCGAGCTGACGGAACCGTTCCTCGACTCGATCGACCGGCTGCTGCGCGAGATCAACCGCGAGGTCAACCGAGCCAGGGGATGAAACGCCGCGTCCGTTCCCGGTAGGCCCCGTAGGCGGGGAATTGGTCCGTCAACCAGGTTTCCTCGCGAGCGGACTTGAGCCGGAAGAAGACCGCCAGGACGCCCGTGAGGAGGAGCGCCGGGATCGAGGCGGTCAGTAGTCCCCAGCCGAGGGCTGCGACGATCAGGCCACCGTAGATCGGATGGCGGACACGGCGGTAGATACCGGTCTGGACGAGTTCGGCCTGGTCCCTGGGGTGAGGGAGCGGCGTGAGGGCGTCTCCCAGATGGCGCACCCCCAGGAAGGCCATGACCGCTCCGGCGGCGATCCCGAGGAGTCCCGCGAGCGTGGAAACGGTCACGACGGCGCCGGTCCAATCCGGCCCGCCCCACCAGCCTGCGACCGCGATCGAACCGAGCAGGATGAACTGGATCGCGACCCAACCCTCTCCGCGGGGGCCCAAGCTTGGCAGGCTATGCATCGGACGCATCCTACCCGGGCTGGCCGAGCTCGGCGGGGCTGAAGGCTTCCGACAGGAACCTGGACGGGGCCGCGGGGTCGAAGCTCAGCGTCAGTGTGCGGCGCGCCCGTGTCCAGGCAACGTAGGCGAGCCGGCGCTCCTCTTCGAGTGTCCGCTCCGGGTCCTCGGCCTCGTTCAACGCTCGGCCGCTCGGGAAACGCCCGATGTCCAGGCCGATGACGGCGACATGGTCGTACTCGGCACCCTTGGTCGAATGAGCCGTCACCAGCGACAGGCGGGCGTCGTCCCGGCGCAACTCGGCGAGCCGGCGACGTGTCGCGATGATGGCGGCCGTCAGCTCCCCGATGTCGCCGTAGGGGACGGCCCAGGCCAGGAGGGCCGCCGCAAGCTCCCGCACGTCATCCGTCTCGCCCATGGCCATGCGCCGGATCCTGCCGATCCGAACGAGCAGCGGTTCGTCTGCCGGTGTGTCGTCCCGGACCCGGGCGAGGAGTCCGTCCAGCGCAGGGTCGCTCACAAGGAGGTCCACCGAGGGCGCCGCGAACGGTTCCCCGAGCCGGAGGGCCGCCACGATCGCCGGTCGGAGCTCGCGGTTGGTGCGGGCAAGGACCGCGCGGCTACCGTCGTCGACGGGCCAGGACGCGATCAGCCGTTGGGTCCGTTCGGGATCATCCGCGGCATCCGGGGCCAGAACGAGTGCTCCTGCGGCCCCGGGACGCGGGAGGATGGTCTTGTCGAAACGTTCGCGGTTGTGCCGGATCAGGCGATCCGCGCGCTCCACGACCGGAGCGGGGCAGCGATGGTTGACCGTCAGGTCCACGCGGAGGAGACCCGGCAGCGCCTCGTCCAGCGCCAGGACCCGGCGGACGTCCGCCAGCCGCCACCCATAGATGGACTGGTCGTCATCGCCGACAAGGAAGATGCGGTTCGCCGGTGCGGCAAGCAGCAGCGCCAGCCGGAGTTGCGAGCGATCGACGTCCTGGACCTCATCGACCAGCAGATGCGCGCAGCGGGCGCGCCAACGTGACCGCGCGTCGGGGTCGCGCTCGAGGATCGTCAACGCGCGTCCGACGAGGTCGTCGAAGTCCAGAGCGCCTCGCCGAGCCAGTTCGCGCTCGTAGGTGACGAATGCCTTGGCGATCGGGCCGGCGGCCGGATCGACCGCGACCTCGTCCGCCGTCACGCCATGTTCCAGCTTGAGGCGCGAAAAGGCCACGTCCATTCGGGCGTGCGCTTCCGGACCCGGGAGTTGGCCGAACGCGGAGAGCCGGCTCAGGACGGCCTCACGGTCGACCAGGTTCGTCACGTCCACGCCGGCCTCCTCGCAGATCGTGCGGCCGAGGGCATGGAACGTCCGGACCCGGATCATCCCGGGCGTGACGCCGAGCGGCGCGACCGCCGCCTCGAGGCGATCGCCCAGCTCCGTCGCTGCATGCTTGTTGAAGGTGATCGCCGTCAGGGTTCCCGGAGCCACGCCTCCGTCGATCAGCCATGCCATGCGGGCGACCAACGTCGTCGTCTTGCCGCTGCCGGCTGGCGCGACGCACAGGACCGGGCCCGGGGCGGCGGTCGCGGCCGCGCGTTGACCGGGAGTCAGGCGGGCAAGGCGATCTCGGACGGTCGGATGGGGCGGCATCAGAGTGCGAGCCTGGACCGCCCGACTCATCGTGGACTTGTTCGACTCGTGGTGACGGAGCGCACCGGAAAGCCGCACTTGGGGCCGGATGTCGACGGTCTGTGAACGTTTTGAGCGGTCCCAAGTGCTTTCTGGTGGTTAGGATGGGCACTCGTCTCGCTCTCACTCGGGAGTGTCAGGAGGATCTTGCCGATGACGCCAGCTCGCCGGGGACGCCGCGTCCTCGCTCTACTTCCAGCTCTCGCGCTGACCCTCGCGGTCGCCCTCCCCGTGATCGGGGCGGCACCGGACGGTGTCGGCAAGGGCAATCCCGCTGGGCCGCTCCTGGACATCCAGCTGCTGGCGTTCAACGACTACCACGGCCACCTCGAGCCCACGACGCCCGGCACGGTGGGGACCACGACCGCCGGCGGAAGCGAGTACCTCGCCAGCCACCTGGCCGGCCTCCGGGCGGGGCAGCGAAACAGTCTGACCGTCGCGGCTGGTGACCTGATCGGCGGCACGCCGTTCCTGTCCGGCCTCTTTCACGACGAGCCATCGGTCGATTCGCTGAACGCCATGGGCCTGGACGTCTCCAGCGTCGGCAATCACGAGTTCGACGAGGGCGTGACCGAACTGCTTCGCATGCAGAACGGCGGCTGCCATCCGGACGATGGCTGCTACTTCCCGGATGAGCCCTACATGGGAGCCGACTTCCCGTGGCTCGCCGCCAACGTGGTGAGCGAGGCGACCGGCGAGACCGTCCTGCCGCCGTACTGGATCAAGAAGTTCCAGGGAGCCGAGATCGCGTTCATCGGGATGACCCTCGAGGGCACCCCCGCACTCGTCGCACAGTCCGGTATCGATGGCTGGGATTTCCAGGACGAGGCCGACACGGCCAATGCCCTGGTCCCCGTGCTGCGCAGGCAGGGTGTGGAGGCGATCGTCGTCCTCCTGCACGAAGGCCTCGAGACGAGCGGCACGTACGATGATTGCGTCGGCATCAGCGGACCGGTCGCGGACATCCAGAGCCGCCTCGATCCCGAGATCGACGTGATGATCACGGGCCACACGCACCAGGCCTACAACTGCGTCATGACGGATCCTGCCGGTGAGCCGCGGCGCGTCACGAGCGCACTGTCCTTCGGCCGGATCATCTCGGAGATCAACCTCAAGTACGACCGCCGCACGAACGACATCCGGCGCGACCTGGTCACGGCCACGAACCACGTGGTTGACCAGACAGTCACTCCGGACCCGGCCCAGACGGCGATCCTGGACAAGTACCGGCCCGTCGCGGACCTGATCGGCAACCGCCCGGTCGGCCTGATCACGGCTGATATCACCCGTGCCAAGACGGGGACCGGTTCCGAGGATCGCGGCTCCGAGTCGAACGCCGGCAACATGATCGCGGATGCCCAGCTGTGGGCGACGGCGACGAACAACGGCGCCGAGTTGGCGCTGATGAACCCTGGCGGTGTCCGCGCCGACTTCCTGTACGCATCCTCCGCCAAGGGGGAGGGTGACGGCGTCGTCACCTATGCGGAAGCCTTCAACATGCAGCCCTTCGGCAATCTGCTCTCGACGATCCCGATGACCGGTCAGCAGATCATCGACGTGCTGGAGGAGCAGTGCCAGCCGCCGGGCGGACGGCCGTTCCTGCACCTCGGGATCTCGAACGGGCTGACCTACGATCTCAGCAAGACGATCACCGCCGGCGTGTGCACGTCCATCACGGTCAGCAACGTCGAGCTCAACGGCGTGGCCCTGGACCCGGCGCTGCCGTACATGGTCACCGTCAACAACTTCCTCGCCGACGGTGGCGACAACTTCGTCACGTTCAAGCAGATCCCCAAGACCGACCGCATCGGCGGCGGCGAAGACCTGCAGGCCATGATCGACTACCTCGGTTCCGAGGGCCCGATCTCGCCCCCGGGGACCGACCGGGTGAACGAACTCCCGTAGCCCATCGCCGGACATCGCAGCCACCGAACCCGGGCCCAGCGGCCCGGGTTCGGTGATTCGGGGCACCGAACCGGTACCGAAGGGGGGCGCGAGGAGGCAACGACCGACCCGTATCGGGCCATTGGCCATCCGGCGGCGCCCCTGCACGATGGGGTCCTGCCAGCGAACGGTCGGCCATCCGACCGGGCGGGCACTGCCGGGAGTGGACTTCGATGCATCGCCGCCCGATCCGTGGAGCCCTCGCCCTGGCAGTCGCCGGGACCCTGCTCGTCGCCGGCCTGGCGTCGGCCGACAGCGTTCGCGCCGACGGCGATGCGGTGACCGCCGGTGCGCAGTCGACGGTCGACCTCGGCCAGGTGGCTCCGTCGTCGGAGATCACGTTCCCCGTGGCCTTCCAGATCCTATGTGGCGACCAGAGTCATCTCGACCCGGGCCAGCAGGTCACGTTGACCCACAGCGGCGGCATCGTGCCCACCGGCGGGGAGATCGTATCTGCGACGGTGGGGACGACCGGTGTCGTGCCCTCCGGTTGGGTTCCGGACGGAAGCGGCTGTCCCTGGCCGGCCCCGGTGGTGGATGGCGGGTCCCCCAGCATCGTCACGCTGCGGGCGCCGGCCCTCCCCGGGTCGGGGTACACCTATACGGTCGCGTGGACGACTTCGGTCGGACCGGCCGGCGTCAGCGATCCGATGGCCGTGCGTGCCACGACCATGGCCAGCTTCATCCTCGAGGTGGTCGCGAACGACGCGCCCACCCTCGTGCTCCCGGAGGACATCTCGGTCGAGGGCGACACGACCGGCGGCTGGATCGCTGATTTCACGGCGTCCGCCACAGATGCCGAGGATGACCCCGATCCGTCGCCAGTCTGCAGCCCGGCGGCGGGGGAGGTCCTGCCGCTGGGCACGACGACCGTCGCCTGTTCGGTGACCGACAGCAGCAGTGCGACGACCTCCGGATCGTTCACCGTGACGGTCGTCGACACCACGGCCCCGGCCATCTCGCTCGGCGTTGATCAGCAGGTGACGACAGCCGATCCCACCGGAACGACGCTGGTGTACGCCTCGCCGGTGGTGACGGACGGCGTCGATGCCGATCCCGACGTGGCCTGCGATCCGGTCGACGGTTCCTGGATCCCGGTCGGCACGACGACCGTGACCTGCACCGCGACCGATGCCAGCGGCAACAGCGCTTCGGCATCGCTGACGGTCGACGTGTCCGTCGCGCCCGCCGGGACGACGCCGGGCGCCGCTGCGGTTCAGTGGTGGGAGCCCATCGGGCTCGGGACGGAGTCGCTCGTCGCGAACCGCGGTAGGACGATCCCGATCAAGGCCACGCTCGACGTCGAGGGCGAGGCGCGAACGGTCGGGGCCGCCCTCGTCGCTGTGACACCCTGCGACGGTGGGAACCCGCTCCTGCTGCCGTTGCGGTTCCGCGGTGGGCGCTGGGCGGCGAACCTGGACACCTCCGGCCTCGCGGGAGCGTGTCACGTGGTCGAGGCGTCGATCGACGGCCTGTCCGCCGGGTCCTTCACATTGGACCTGGTGGCGGCGCCGTGGCAAGGGACCGGCGCAAAGCCCAGATAGCGCGCCGCCCCGGCAGTTGCCCTAGCATCGGGGGCGTGACCCCCGAACTCGAAGCCACGCTCAAGCGCCTCCCGGATCGACCGGGCGTCTACCTCATGAAGGACGCCAGGGGCGACGTGGTGTACGTCGGGAAGGCCCAGAGTCTGCGGTCGCGGGTCCGGAGCTACTGGCAGAAGCAGGCCCCCGGCGGGGAGATCCACCGGATCCGATCCGTGATCGACCGCGTCGTCGACGTCGAGGTGACCGAGACGGACAGCGTCAGCGAGGCGTTGCTGCTGGAGGCGAACCTGATCAAGCGCTTCCGACCGCGCTTCAACGTTCGCCTCAAGGATGACAAGAGCTACCCGTACATCAAGATCACCCTGGCCGATGACTTCCCACGCGTCGAGCGCACCCGCAAGCTCGTCGACGACGGCAGCCGGTACTTCGGGCCCTATGCCTCCGCGTCCAGCGTGGACGAGTCGATGAACATGGTCCGTCGGCTGTTCCCGTTCCGGACCTGCGCGATCGACATCCGGGAGGGCGAGCGTGCCCTCCGGCGACCCTGCCTGCTGTACCACATCAAGCGTTGCCAGGGGCCGTGCATCGAGGCGATCTCTCGCGCCGACTATCGGACGGACATCGACCAGGTGGGCCTCTTCCTCGAGGGTCGTCAGGAGACGCTCGTGAACGCGTTGCGTCGCGAGATGGCGGGGGCCGCCGAGCGGACGGACTACGAGCGCGCCGCGACGCTGCGCGACAAGATTCGGGCGATCGAGCGGACCATGGAGAGCCAGAAGATGGCGGCGTTCGCGCGGACCGAGCTGGACATGGTCGGCTTGGCGCGTCGCGACAACCAGGCCGCCGTGACCCTGTTCAGCATCCGTGACGGCAAGATGATCGGTCGTGACGTCTATCTGCTCGACGCTGCTCGCGAGGCCCCGGAGGACGAGGTGCTGGCGAGCTTCCTGGAGCAGTACTACGCCCGGGCGACGTCGATCCCGCGGGCGATCTACGTGCCATCCGGCATCGACGGATCCGGCGATGGCTCGACGGCCGACCTCGAGGCGTTCCTGGCCGGTCGCCGGGGTGGCCCCGTCCAACTGCGGGTCCCCCGGCGCGGAGAGAAGCGCGACCTGCTGGACCTGGCCACGCGCAACGCGGACGAGACCCTGGCTCGCGAACAGGCGCGCTGGCTGGCCGACCACGGCAAGACCCTGGCGGCCCTGGACGAACTCGGCGCCGCCCTGGGGCTCGTCGGGCCGCCGATGCGCATCGAGTGCTACGACATCAGCAACTTCCAGGGGCGCGAGTCCGTGGGGAGCATGGTCGTGTTCGAGGACGGCAAGCCGCGAACGGGCGAGTACCGACGGTTCCGGATCCGAGACGTCGAGGGACCGAACGACTACGCCAGCCACCAGGAGGTCCTGCGACGCCGGTTCCGGGCGACGCGGAGTGGCGAGGAGGGGAGCGAGGAGGAGCGACGCTGGGCCACGCCGGACCTCGTGATCGTGGACGGTGGCAAGGGCCAGGTCAGCGCCGCCAAGGAGGTCCTCGATGCCCTGGGTCTCCACGACCTGCCCCTGGCTGGCCTCGCGAAGGAGCGCGAGGAGCTGTTCCTGCCGGCGCGCACCGAGCCGATCGTGCTCCCTGCGACATCGTCGGCCCTCTACCTGGTCCAGCGGTTGCGCGACGAAGCGCACCGATTCGCGATCACCTACCACCGGTCCCTGCGGGACAAGCGCACCGTCCGGTCCGCCTTCGACGACTTGCCCGGCGTGGGCCCCAAGCGCAAGCGTGAGCTCCTGAAGGTCTTCGGGTCCGTCAAACGCGTTCGCGATGCTCCCGTGGAGCAGATCGCGGCGGTCCCCGGCATCAGCCGAGCGCTGGCGGAGCGGATCAAGGCGACGCTGGAGGCCTAGGCCGGAGCGGCCGGCCGCCCGGTCCGCGGCGCACGCGTGGCGTTCCGTGTACCATCCCGCCGGTATGCGTAGAGCCGGACCGATCCTGATCCTCCTCATCGGCGTCGTCGCCCTCATCGTGAACTTCTTCCCTGGGTTCCAAGTTCCGGACCCGAGTGCCGGTGACGGCCAGTGGCGGGTGGTCGAGACCAAGCTCGGTCTTGATCTCGAGGGCGGGCTTCGCGTCGAGTACCAGGCACTGCCCAAGGATGGCCAGGCCCCGTCGCCGGAGGCGATGGGCGTCATCAAGGACATCGTCGAGCGCCGCGTGAACCAGGAAGGCGTCTCCGAACCGGTGGTCGTCGTCCAGGGCTCGGACCGCGTCGTGGTCGAACTCCCGGGCGTGACGGACGTCGATGCGGTGCGGCGCCTGGTCGGCCAGACCGGCCGTCTCGACTTCGTCCCATTGGGGACGACGCCGGCCTCGACCGGGCAGGTCCTCGACCTCGAGGCCAACCCGCCCTTGTTCAGCGGTGACCAGGTCGAGTCCGCCGCCGTCGGCACGGATTCGCAGGGAAGCGGCCTGGCAGTCGACTTCGTCCTCAAGTCGGAGGGAGCCAGCCTGTTCGCCGACTACACGGCGTCGCATGTCGGTGAGTACTTCGCGATCGCCCTGGACGGCTCGGTGATCTCGGCCCCGGTGATCCGCGACGCGATCCCGAACGGTCAGGTCCAGATCAGCGCAGGCGGGATCGGCGGGTTCCCAGCCAACGAGGCGAGGGAGCTGGTGACCATCCTGAAGTTCGGGTCGCTGCCGTTCCCGATCCAGGAGCTGTCCAGCGAGCAGATCTCCGCCACCCTTGGAGAGACCTTCCTCAACCAGAGCCTGCTGGCCGGCCTGATCGGCATCGCCCTGGTCATCACCTTCATGCTGCTCTACTACCGGCTCCCCGGGGTCGTGGCCGCGTTCGCGCTCATCTACTACACCCTGGTGGTCTACGCGATCTTCCGCCTCGTCCCGGTCACCCTGACCCTTGCCGGGATCGCCGGCTTCGTCCTCTCGGTCGGTATGGCTGTGGACGCCAACATCCTCATCTTCGAGCGCATGAAGGAAGAGCTGCGCGTGGGCAAGTCGCTGCCGGCTGCCGTCGAGGCAGGGTTCAATCGAGCCTGGAACTCGATCCTCGACTCCAACGTGTCGAGCCTCATCACGGCCACGATCCTGTACGCCTTCGGATCCTCGACGATCCGCGGGTTCGCCCTGGTCCTGATCATCGGCGTGCTCGTCTCGATGTTCAGCGCGATCGTCGTCACGCGATCGATCATGCGGGTCATGGTCCGCCAGGAATGGGCCCGCAAGGCCTCGCTCTACGGGTTGCGAGACGACGAATTCGTGGCCATGGGAGCCACTCGACCATCTGGCCGCCGCCCGGTGCGCGCGGATGTTTGACGTCATCGGGAAGCGCCGGATCTTCTATGTCGTCTCCCTCGCGCTGACCATCCCGGGGCTCGTCTTCATCCTGCTGACGCCCTTCACCGACCTCGGCCTCCAATTCACGATCGACTACACCGGCGGCACCCGCTGGGAGATCAAGTTCGAGGACCCGAACGTCACGCCGGACGACGTCGAAGCCGTATTCGCGGCCAACGATCTGGCTGCGACGGCGATCAAGACCGGCAGCGGATACATCGAGATCAAGACGGAGCCCATCGGCCTCCAGCCCGCGCCGGCGCCCACAGCCCTGCCGTCGGTGACGCCGACTGGATCGGCCGCCCCGTCCGGCGACGCGTCGGCCAGCCCGGGTGCGTCGGCCAGCCCGGGTGCGTCGGCCAGCCCGGGTGCGTCGGCCAGCCCGGCCGCCGACGCATCGCCGTCGCCCTCGGCGTCGGTCGCCCCCGTCGGCAATACCGAGCTGCCCACGGACGGCAAGCTTGGCGAGATGGTCACGGCTTTGGAGTCGGAACTCGGGCCGATCGAATCGCAGGCCAGTCTGACGACGATCGGACCGGTCGTGAGCTCGGACCTCATCGGGCAGGCCCTGATCCTCATCGTGGTCGGTTCACTCGGGATCCTGGCCTGGATCACGTACCGTTTCCGGGACTGGAAGTTCGGCATGACGGCGCTGGCGGCCCTGATCCACGATGTCGTCGTGGTCGTCGGGACGTTCGCGATCCTCGGCACGTTCTTCAACGTGGAGATCGACGCCCTGTTCGTGACCGCGATGCTCACGGTGATCGGTTTCTCGGTCCACGACACCATCGTCGTGTTCGACCGGATCCGCGAGAACAAGGCCCGCCACCTCGGTGAACCGTTCGCCGACATCGTCAACCATTCCATCTTGCAGACGTTCGGTCGTTCGATCACGACGAGCCTGACCGTCGTCTTGACGCTGCTGGCGCTGTGGCTGTTCGGCGGTGCGGCGATCAACGACTTCATCCTCGCGTTGCTGATCGGTATCGTCTCGGGGACGTACTCATCGATCTTCGTGGCGAGTCCACTCCTCGTGGACTGGCATCAGTGGGACGATCGGCGGCATGGCCACATCGCCACCGGGCGAGCGGCCCGTCCGCGCCGCGCCGCTTCCTGAGGCCGGCACTCGATGACGTGTGCCGGTAAAGGCGCAGGCCAGTCCTGCGTGGCATCCTGACGCCGTGCTGGAACCGCGTTATCGCTGGGCCTTTCCGGAACCCGTCGACGTGTCGCCCGTGTTGTCGGAAGCGGCGGCACGGCGCGGTCTCGCCGAGCGGATCACCACGCTGTTCGCGCGACGGGGAGTGACCAACGGCGTCGAGCTCGATGCGTGGTTCGCCGAACCCGGCATCGGGTTGCACGATCCGCGCCTCCTACCCGATGCCGAGCGGCTCGTCGACCGTCTGCGCCTCGCCCGTGACCGCACCGAGCGTGTCATGGTCTTCGGCGATTTCGATGCCGATGGCCTGGACGGCCTGGCGATCATGGCGCTGACATTGCGTCGGTTCGGTCTGGCCGTGGACCCGTACGTTCCCAGCCGCCTCGACGAGGGTCACGGCCTCTCGCTCGCGGCCATCGATGCCGCCGAACAGCGGGGTGCCGCGGTCATCGTGACGGTCGACTGCGGGACCAGCTCCGGTCCCGAGATCGCGATCGCGACGCAGCGCGGCATCGACGTGATCGTGACCGATCACCATCGGGTGCCACCGGCATTGCCGCCGGCATTCGCGGTCGTCAACCCGCAGCGCGCGGACTCGTCGTATCCGGACCCGCGCCTCGCGGGCAGCGGCGTTGCCTTCAAGGTGGCACAGCTCCTCCTAGCTGATGAGCCGGGCGGTCCGGAATTCGCCCTGGGCATGGCGGACCTGGCCACGATCGGGACCGTGGCGGACGTGGCGCCGATCGTGGGCGAGAACCGCGCCATCGCCCGGCTCGGGTTGGAGCGACTGCGCCGCGATCCTCGACCTGGTATCGCCGCTCTCCTGGAGCGCGCGCGGATCGCCGCTGCTGACGTCGACCTCGACACGATCTCGTTCGCGCTCGCACCGCGGCTCAATGCGGCCGGTCGGGTAGGGGAGGCGCTGGAGGCCGCCCGCCTGCTCCTGTCCGAGGACGCAGCCGAGGCGACCATCCATGCGGAAGCCCTGGAAGTCGCCAACCGGACGCGCCGCGACCTCATGGCCGTCGCGATCGCGGAGGCGCGCGCCCTCGTCGACGCTGATGGTGAAGGACCCGCCTCGATCGTCCGGGGACCGTGGCCCGTCGGGATCGTCGGGCTGGTCGCCTCCCGGCTCGTCGAGGACCGTGGGCGGCCGGCGGTGGTTGGCGCCGAGGTGGGCGACATGATCCGTGCCTCGTGTCGGAGCGACGGGTCCCTGGATCTCGGGGCCGCCCTGGAAACATGCGGAGACCTGTTCAGTCGCCATGGCGGACACGCCGGCGCAGCCGGTTTCGAGCTGCCGGCCGAGCGCTGGGCCGTCTTCGTCGAAAGATTCCGGGCGATCGCGGCGACGGCCGTTCCGCCAGATCCCCGGCCGACGCTGCGGATCGACCTGGCGATGCCGGCGCTTGGCGTGGACTACGCCCTGCATCGCGATCTCGCCTCGCTCGCCCCGTACGGTCCGGGCAATCCACAGCCCCTCGTCGCCGTCCTCGGCCTGGCTGTCACCCGGGTGCGGGTCGCCGGGGAGGATCATGCCTCCCTGACGCTTCGGCGCGACCGCGACATCCTGGACGGCATCGCCTTCGGGCGCGCCGATATCGCGGCCCTGGTCGAGGAGGGTGACCGTATCGACGTGGTTGCCAGGGTGACCAGTCGGCGCTTCGGCGGGTTCGAATCGCTCCAACTCGAGATCCGTGACGCGGCCGTGAGCGGTGCCCACCCGGAGGCCGCCAAGCTGCTGGGTGCGAGTGCAGTGGGAGCCGGACAAGCTGTCGGAGCCGCGTCGTGACGAAACCGGTCCGGGCCCGGCCGTCGCGCGCCGGAGGTTCGTCCGGCGTCGGGCCGATCGGTTCCTGGATCGCTCCGGTCCTGTCGGTCGTGGGCCTGGTGCTGATCGGGATCGTGACGTTCAACCTGCTCCAGGGTGACGTCCCGTTCGGGATCGGCGGCAACCAGGGCGGTGGCTCGGGACCCGGCACGGACACGACCCGCACGCCGGCCCCGTCGAATGTCGTCGTCGTGCCCGAAGAAGCGGCATTCGAGGGCGCGATCGTCTACGCCAAGGCCGGGAACATCTGGATCCAGACGGACGATGCCGTCCGGCAACTGACGGACGGCGGCGACGACACGCAGCCGTCGTGGTCGTCGGATGGCAAGTGGATCTACTACGTGCACACCGTCGCGGACGAGGGACGATGGCCGGTCAAGGGTGCCGTGGAGACCTACGCCCTGGACGTCCCCCAGTTGATGCGGATCCCGGCCGACGGCAGCGGCGAGCCCGAACGGCTCGCCACCGGCAAATTCAAGAAGGGCAGCTACACGTACGCGTACTGGATCCGGCAGCCGGTCCTCTCGCCGGACGGTACTCGGATCGCCGTCGTCTCGGACGCGCCGAACCCGGACCGCACCACCGTCGTCCTGCAGTTCTTCGATCCCGCCAAGAAGAAGTTCGCCAAGGCGGATGTCGCAGTGGCCGGCGTCCTTGGCCACCAGGATCCGGAATGGCGACCGGACGGCCGGTTCCTGCTCTATGTCCAGAACGGCCGCGACGGTTCGCGTGGCGCTCCGATGATCATGCGCTACAACGTGGAACGGGGTACTTCGCGGGCCCTGACCACACCCGGCTATCTGCAACCGGCGTATTCGCCGGATGGCAAGTACATCGCAGCAACCAAGACGTCGACGTTCGGTTCGGACGTGGTCATCCTGGATGGTGAGACCGGCCGTGAACTCTTCCGGGTGACCGATGACCAGGCGTCATGGTCCCCGGTCTGGTCACCCGCAGGAGATGGGATCGCGTTCCTGCACATCACCGGTCAGACCGTGGACCTGCGATTGGCGAAGCTGTCCGGGGCGCCCCCGAACTGGAGCATCGACGACACGCTCGATCTCACGGAGGTGTCCGGTCTCGATCCGGACTCGGGGCCCGACTGGTTCATCCCCGCCGACCTGCTGCCCGCCACGCCGGCACCGCCCGCGCCGGAGTCGGCCGCGCCGAGCGCAGCCAGCCCTTCCGGGTGACCGCGGAGCGATGACCAGCCTGTATCTGGACCGGGTCGCAGCACGATCCGCGGCCACCGGGACGGTCCTCTGCCTGGGTCTCGACCCCGATCCTGGGTCGATGCCGGACGGATTTCCCAAGGATCTCGCTGGCCTCGAACGGTTCGCCACCCTCGCCCTCGAAGCCGCGCTCCCGTTCGTCGCGGCCGTCAAGCCGAATCTCGCCTTCTTCGAGGCGTTCGGGTCGGCCGGGATCGCCGTACTGGAGCGGCTGCGGGGCCGCATCCCGGCGGATGTGCCGGTGATCGCAGACGCGAAGCGCGGCGATATCGGTTCGACGGCGGCCCGACAGGCCGTCGCCCTGTTCGACGCCCTGGGGGCGGATGCAGTCACCGTCAACCCGTATCTCGGCAGCGAGGCCGTGACGCCGTTGCTCGAGCGGCTCGATCGATTCGCGTACCTCCTGTGTCGGACCTCGAACCCCGGCGCCGGTGAGTTGCAGGACCTGGTGGTGGTCGCGGATACGACCGGGGGCCATCCAGCGGAGCGACTTCACGAGCGTATCGCCCGGCTCGCGTCGGGCTGGGGTCCCGGGCAGACGGTCGGACTCGTGGTCGGCGCGACGGCCCCGGACGAGCTCGCGAAGATCCGCTCGATCGCGCCCTCCCTCGCCTTTCTGGTTCCTGGCGTCGGCGCCCAGGGCGGCACGGCCGAACCGGTCCTGGCGCACGGGCCGGCCGTGGTGTCCCCGGTCGCCGACCGCCCCGGTGGCGGCCTGCTGGTCAACATCTCGCGGGGCGTCACCGGAGCGGCGACATCCGGCGATCCGGGCGACCCGATGGAACGGATCGCGACCGCCGCCGAGGACTGGGCGCGGCGACTTCCTGTGCTACGCTAGCTTTCGCGGCTACCCCGCTCAGGAGCGTTCCCACCATGCCGACACCCGGACCCCTCGAACTCGTCATCATCCTCGTGATCGCGCTGCTGGTCCTCGGCCCGGGCAAGTTGCCTGACGTCGGGGCCGCGCTCGGCAAGAGCATCAAGGAATTCCGCAAAGCCTCGTCTGATGTCCAGGACGCCGTGCGCTTGGACACCTCGCCCATCCCGCCATCTACCTCGACCGGCACGTCGGTCGCGCAGGACCAGGCGACGACCCAGAATCAGGCCCCTGCGCCGGCGCCCAGCACCAACGGGTCGTCTGATCCCGCGACCACCGCGAGCCACGCTCAGGCGACGCCGTCGAGCGAGCCGACCCCGGGCACGAACTAGGCCCGGGTCGGGCGACCCCGATGGCCGAAGCCGACGCCCTGCGTGAACCGGGCGTCCCTGTCCCCGTGAACCCGGAGCCGGGATCTCCGGTCGCCGCTCCCGGCGACGAGTCGGTGATGTCGCTGGTCGATCATCTCGGCGAGCTGCGGACGCGCCTCTTCCGGTCCATCCTGGCCGTCGTGGTGGGATCGGCGGTCGGCTTCTACTTCGCCACGTCGGTTCGCAACTTCCTCGTGGAGCTGCTGCCCACCGGGACCGTCCAGGTCCTCGGCCCCGGCGACGCGTTCATGATCCAGCTGCGGATCTCGATCGTGATCGGTGTGATCCTGGCCATGCCGGTGCTGCTCTATCAGGGGTGGGCGTTCATCGCTCCGGGGCTCACGCCTGCGGAACGACGGGCCGTCCGACCGTGGCTCCCACTGGCGCTCTTCTTCTTCGCCCTGGGTGTCGGTCTCGCCCTGTTGGTCCTTCCCTATGCGACGGCCTTCCTCCTCAGCTTCACCGACGATGTCTTCGTCGCCAACATCGCCGCGGGTCCGTACTTCGACTTCGTGACGACCATGTTCCTGGCGTTCGGCCTGGTGATGGAGTTCCCGATCCTCCTGGTCGGGTTGGCGCGAGCCGGCATCCTCTCCTCCGCGCGGCTACGTGCTTCGCGGCGCTATGTGGTGCTCGGTATCGCGATCTTCGCGGCCGTCGCGACGCCCGGAGGCGACCTGGTCAGCCCCTTGGCTCTGGGTGCGACGATGTACCTGCTGTTCGAGGCGACCGCCTTCTTCATCCGACGCATGGGCCGGTGAACAGACGCGCTTCGGCGTCCGCCATGGACGAGGAGTCCGGGACGGGGGAGCCGCAGCCGGACGACACAGAACAGACGGTCCTGATCCTGACCGGCCTCTCGGGCGGCGGGAAGACTGCCGCCGCGAAGCTGTTCGAGGATCTCGGCTACACCGTCGTCGACAACCTCCCGGGTGAGCTGCTGGCGGAACTCGCCGAGCTCGTATCGTCCGATCGCGATCGGTTCGCCCAGGTGGCGATCGTCCTCGACATCCGGGCCGGTGACGCCCCGCTCGCTCTCGCTGCGATGCGCGGTGCCCTCGAGGGTCGGGGGATCCAGCCGCGGGTGGTGTTCTTCGAGGCCGGTGACGAGGTCCTCATCCGCCGCTTCAGCGAGACTCGTCACCGCCACCCCCTTGCGGATGGCCGCGGGATCGCCAGCTCCATCGCGGAAGAGCGTCGTCTGCTCGAGCCCATCCGAGCCGAGGCGGACGCAGTCGTGGACACCTCGGACCTGTCGCTCCGCCAGCTCCGCGAGCGCCTGTTCGCACAGCTCGCCACGACGGCGCGACCGGATCAGCTGGCCATCCAGATCATCACCTTCGGCTTCAAGCACGGGGTCCCGCTCGAGGCCGACCTGGTCTTCGACGTCCGGTTCATGCAGAACCCGTACTACATCCCGGAACTGCGTGACCACTCCGGCCTGACCCAGCCGGTCTCCGAGTACGTGCTGGGCCAGCCCATCACCGAGCAGTTCCTGGCACGGACCCAGGATCTCCTCGACATCACTGTCCCCGCCTACGTCGCGGAGGGAAAGACGCGCCTGACGATCGCCATCGGATGCACCGGTGGGTTCCATCGCTCGATCGCCATCGGCGAAGCGCTGGCACGGTGGTTGCGGACCCGCGACTTCGGCCCCGTCGCGATCTTCCACCGCGAGCTCGAACGACGGTGAGCCCGCGGTCCCGGGGGGTCAGCCTGCGGAGGTGGCTCTCGCCGAGCATCGGGCTGAACCGCTGGTTCGCGCTCGTGATCGTCGGGATGGTCTTGGTCGCGCTTGCTGTCGCCCACCTGCTGCGACAGCTCTCCCGCGATATCGAACCCGGAAGTGTCGCGGCCTCCCTGCTCGACATCGCGACCCTGCAGTTCCTGCCGTACCCGCTGCGCGGCCTCGCGGTCGGGGTCGTCGGGGCCGCGTGCATCGTCGTCGGAGGCTACCGGGTGATGCGTGTGATCACGGATCCCCTGCGCGGCTCGGACACGGATCAGCCGTTCGTGGAGGTCCTCTACCAACGCCGACACCTCGCCCGGGGGCCTCGGATCGTGGCGATCGGGGGAGGAACCGGGCTCTCCGCCCTCCTGCGCGGACTCAAACAGCACACCAGTAACCTCACGGCGATCGTCACGGTCGCTGACGACGGCGGATCGTCGGGCGTCCTGCGCGAGGAACTCGGCATCCCGCCTGTTGGCGACATCCGCAACTGCATCGTCGCGCTCGCTGACGCAGAGCCGCAGATGCGCGAGCTGCTCCAGTATCGGTTCCCCGCCGGTGACGATCCGGATGCGACGACCCTCGGGGGCCACGCGGTGGGCAACCTGCTGCTGGCGGCGATGGTCGCGGTCGAAGGCGGCGACTTCGAGGAGGGCGTTCGGCGGCTCAACCGGATCCTGGCGGTGCGCGGCCAGGTCGTTCCGGTCACGGCCACGCCCCTCACCCTGCATGCCCGTCGTCGCAACGGCGACGTCGTGGAAGGCCAGTCCCGGATCATGGTGACGTCGGACATCGAGCGGGTATGGGTGACGCCCGAGGACGTCACGCCGTCGCAGGACGCCCTCGACGCCATCGCCGACGCCGAGCTCATCATCCTCGGGCCGGGCAGCCTGTACACGAGCCTCCTCCCGAGCCTGCTTGTCCCGGCCATCCGCGACGCGGTCGCGGTGGCGCGCGTGCCGCGCTTGTTCGTGTGCAACGTGGCGACCCAGCCGAACGAGACGGACCGCATGTCCCTGGCGCAGCACCTGGATGCACTGGTGGATCACACGACGCCCGGGATCGTGGATCTCGTGCTCGCCAACAACCGCCTGGATGCGACCGCTCCGGCTGACTGGCTGGCCGAACCCGTGCGGCTCGATTGGCCGCCGGCGATGACGCCGCCCCCGAACCTCGTGCTGGATGATGTGGTCGCCTCGGCAAATGCCCATCACCATGACCCAGCCAAGCTCGCCGCGGCGGTCATTCGAGCGTATGAGACCGAGGCGGCAGCGCGACGCCGGGTGATGATCCGGAGCGCCTGACATGACCGATGCCGAACGCGACCTTGTGATCGCCCTGCGCAACGAGCTGGCCGGCATCGATCCCGCCCGACCGTGCGACCGGATCGCCGAGGCCGCCGGGCTCGGGATGGGCGTGGCGACGCGCGAGCCGTCGGTTGCCCGTCTCGCCGTGCGGTTGAGGCATGTCGCCGACGACCCGACGTTCGCCGGCTTCGCCTGGGACACGGCTCCCGACCACTGCCGCACGGCTTGGCTGCGCGGGCGATTCCTCGCCCGCGGATCCCTGAGCCTTGCCGGCGGACGCACGCATCTCGAATTCGTGGTCCCGCCCGACGAGGCGCCGATCCTGGCGGCGCGACTGGGCGACGTGGTCGGCCCCGCCTCGTGGCGCATCCGCCGGGGACGAGGCGTCGTGACCTGGAAGAGCGCCGAGGCGGTCGGGACGTTCCTTCGCCGGATCGGCGCAGCCGGCGCGCTCCTGGAACTCGAGGCCCGCCAGGTCTCGCGCGCCCTCCGCGGCGAGCTCAACCGCGTGCTGAACGCCGAATCGGCGAACCTGCAGCGCGCGGTCGCCGCCGCAGGCCGCCAGCTGGACGCCATCGACGTCCTCGAAGCGGATGGCCGGCTGAGCGAACAGCCCTACGCGGTGCGCCTGGTGGCCGATGCGCGTCGCGAGACCCCGGAAGCGACCCTGACGGAACTGGCCGAGCACCTGGAGCTGCATCGTTCGGCGGTCCAGCGCGCATTGGAGCGCCTCGAGCGGCTTGCCGAGGACGATCCGGCGCC